>CAZREZ010000143.1:0-7522 GCA_964599115.1 uncultured Bacteroidales bacterium | reverse complement strand
TAATGCAATTATACTAATTTAATTCTATACTCCCCCCATTTTTTCCATTGAGCCAAAGAATGTTCAAATATGTGGCCAAGGATATTTACGTCAATATCGGTTTCAAAGTCATAAGCACTGAGTTTTAAAGTATGTTCGTATAGTATGTTATCATCAATGGTAATATTATCTAGAATTTCATCAGTAAGAAACAATCCTCCGTTATAAGGAAATATATCATATTTCTTACCCTTAAAACCGGTATTCATGTAGATAAAATACTTTTTAAATCTTTCGTATAAAGGAACATAAGCATCCAAATCTTCTTTCAATGTAGTCCATTGTTTTATTATTTCACTAATGGAATTTGGCGGCAGCAAAAGCCTGTCTTCGGCAAAGAAAATAAATAAAAACCTGTCAAGCAGTTTTTGGGTTTTCTTGAAAAGAGTTAGAGGATCAACAACCGGGTTAACCCCGTTGTTGCTATTGCTACTATTATTTTTTAAAATGTTTTCAAAAATCTCTTCTCTGAATTTTGAATAATCGGCATACAATTGTTTTGTTACATTTTCTTCCTGTAAAACAGATGATTCTTTAATCCTGAGTGGTAAATTACTTAAAATATTATTTTTCGACAGGCAAAGCCAAAGTAATGAAAATTGTTCTTTACTTAGATTGAACAAATCAAATTCAATATAATCTACTGCATTTTGTATGTAGAACCTAAGTTTTTCAAAATTTGAAGTAATTACATAAACGCATTTCGGATGATGGTTTTTGTATCCGAATGCTTGTGTTTCAACTGTATCAAGGTCGTTTGTGGATGTGGATTTGAGTTCGATTACTGCTGTTACTTGTAACTGACGGGTTACTGCTGTTTCTTGTAACTGACGGGTTAACCCGTCAGTTTTTTTCAATCCGTCAGTTTGTTTCAACTCGCCGGTAAGTTTCAGTCCGTCAGTTGAAATTGAAATTATGGCTGCATCAGCCTTTCTGCTGTCGTCAACATTTTTCTTTTCAAGTACGATATTGAATTCCGGATTTGGCTTAAGTATATAGTTTAAGATATTTACGAAAAGTTCCCGAATGAATCCTTCCTGAAATTCTTCTTCTTTTGAATTACGAATGTTTTCCTGTATTTCGATATTTCCAAAATAACTCTGAAAATCATTGAATTTCTTGTCAATAAGAGCAGAATCAAGCTCGTTTAAATATTTTTTCTCTACTGATTTTTGAAATAAACTCATTTTTTATTCTTCTTTAGCAAAGATAAATATTTTTCCGATAATATCTCAACCTTATTAATCCGAAAAATTCATCAAATCACTATGAAGGTACCTTGTATTCTGTAGTACGCGAGAGAAATCCGGATCGAAGACCCAAAAGGAAAAAAACTAATCCTATCATCTGTATAATATGAAACAAACCATTGTTGTCGAATACCCAAATAATCCTTATATGAATTGTGCCACTTGACTGTATGCCGGAAGCAATCATTGTGATAAGAATAGCCAAAGCCAGCAGTAAAGAACCCTTCAATTTTCTGCGTATCGCAAGCACTAAATAAGACACAAACGCAAATAACATCCCTACCGTCTCGTAAAAAATAAATACTATAAATGTTCCGGGAAATATTACTGTTATTAAATAAAAAAGCACACCAATAATCAGAACTATCGGAAGCAAAACACGTGGGAGCGAAAAACCTTTCATGTCGTACACTACACCTGCTACAAACAGTGCGACAGTTAAACCTAATGCCAGGTTAATAGGTTGCCAGATGTAGTAGTTGGTTTGCTCCGGCATCTTTATTCCGTGAGCTATTGCACCCAAAACAGAAGCAAAGGAAAGTAAAATAAACACCCAGAACCAGATCCGTGTTTTTTTTAAATCACGATTACGGCCAATACTGTAAATAAATAGTGCAAGACCTAATGCCAATAAAGCAAGAATTATATCTGTTACAGATGTAGTCTGTTCTGTAGGAATATCTATGAATTTCATTTTAAATTAATCTTCCTCAATCAATCTCAAAAAAATCACTCCATGTGGTTCAATTTCGGCTTTGAAATTTTTATTGGTAGTACCTGTATTTTTCTTTTTCCATAAATCCCTGATTTTATATTTGCCTTTAATATCAAGTGTCTCCCAATCAATGTCAATATCCATTGGCTCTTTACTTCTGTTTAAAAAGCATATAGCAATATCGTCAGATTCCAGAGGCTTGTACCAAATTTCAAAATCACCGTCATCCTTTATTTTATATCCCTGCTTACCCAAAACATCCTGGTCAATAGCAATTACTTCTTTGTTTGTAAGTATTTCAGTAGTTGATTCGGATATATCTCTTAAATCGTTGCCAGCCATCAAAGGAGCAGCAAGCAAACACCAAAGACTGAAATGAGCACAGCATTCGGTATCATTTAAGCCGCCGTTACCAACTTCAAGCATATCAGGATCGTTCCAATGGCCTGGACCTGCATAAGATTCCAATCCGTTTTGCTTGTCAAGGATTAATATCCAGCCCATTCCTCCCCAATCTGTAATACAATCCCAACAATTCAGAATATCTCCGGTAGTTCGCCAGAGATTTCCTCCGGCTTCCTTTCCCCAAAGCCAGGGTTTATTTGTTCCCCATTCGCAAATGCTGAAAACAATCGGTCTTCCTGATTTCACGAGTGCATCTTTCATCAACGAATAAGATGCCTTTGCATCCTGAGTGCTATGATTACACCAATCGTATTTTAAATAATCAACTCCCCAGGTGGCATAAGTTCTTGCATCCTGGTATTCATATCCGCGACTTCCCGGTCTTCCCTGACAAGTTTTTGTACCTGCATCCGAATATATGCCGAATTTCAGTCCTTTTGAATGGATATAGCCGGCAAGGGCTTTTATACCTGAAGGAAATCTTTCGGGGTCGGCAATAATATTTCCCAAACTATCCCTGCTTACCTGCCAGCAATCGTCAATTACAATGTATTCATAACCTGCATCTTTCATGCCGCTACTTACCATAGCATCTGCCATTTGCTTAATCATATTTTCATCAACATTACAACCGAACTTATTCCAGCTATTCCATCCCATTGGAGGCGTTAAAGCTAATTTTTTGTTTTCCTGTGCAAAAATTAATGTGGAAAACATCACCAGTAATAGTAAAATTGATTTTTTCATAATTGATAAAATATTAATTATTAATATATTATAATATGATGTAAAGGCTAAGACTCAATCAATCAATCAATCATTCAACCATCAATCTTCTTCTTAATATCACTTTTTTTAAAAACCGATATTAATATCAAAAGGTTTTTTATTTAATTTTTGCATGAAATATTAAAAATCTTAGTTTGCCAAATTACAAAATAAATATGATTCATTTAATATTTTTAATAAATGATTTTTGCAAACTTTTTTCATCAACCTACAGTCATTTTTTACCGGTCATAGAATTTTATTTTCTCCAGTTCCTCCATATCCCATTTCATATCCATTTTTTTAAATAATACTTCGGCTTTTCCAAAAAACTCTTCTGCATTAATGTTATTTAAACTGGTATGTCTGCCTTTTTTCTCGAGTAATCTTTTCCCTACCTCAATATAGGTTCGGGTAAGTTCCGGCCTGGCACCAAGTTGCTCACCAATCTGAATGCTTTTGTTCCACCATTTCAATGCCCTCTTTTGATTTCCGGTGAGCCAGTAATATATGCCCGTCAACTTAAATATCTCAGGTTTTTCACAAGCAACTTTCAGGGAATTCTTTAATGCGGATTTTCCACTTTTACGGGCATTTTTTCGTAATAATGATCGTTTTTTGCGGTCATTCAAATTGTTGGTATCCTCCAACATCATGAGGTCAAATAAAAACCGGCTTCTCAGTAAACTGCTTTTATGGAAGGGTGTAATTCTTCCTTTGCCTGATAATTCAGCAATGAGAAGTGAAAGCGTTTGCTCAGCTTCTGTCATATCTTTTGACAATAGCTGTATATATGACTTCATTCCTTTTGCATAGATACCAAATGGAACAAGCCCGATCCTGTTCAATAACGAAATACTGTTTTCCACTTCTATCATGGCTTCATGAAACATCCTGTGTTTGATCAATAATTTTGTCTTTGCCATAAATTTTCTCGCTATGGCAAGATCATTATCATATTCTTTCCCAAATTCATGTAGTTTAGTGATCAAAATGTTTGCATTGGTAAAGTTTCCCAATTCAATTTCCTGCAGACAATACCAGAACGTGTACCCATGAGTTATTTGCTGATTAGCACCAATGATTATAGCACGGTCCACAAGAGATTTGTCAAATTCAATTCCCCTGATCCAGTTACCAGACAGAAAATTATTGATTGCTTCAATACACTTATAATGAACAATCTCTGTAACATCCTCCTTATTGATATAATCCTCAGAATATTCCAGTATTTTTTTGCTGATCCTGAATGAGAGCCCTCCAAGAGAAAAAGCACCGCTTTGCATTATCAGGACGGAGGTACCATTATCTATCTTCGCAATGTTAAAATGAAAAAAACTGCGAATATGTAATATAAACTCAATAAACATCCTTCGGACATCTATCTGAGATAATGCATATGCTTTTTTTGCAACAAGATTAATGATATCATTTTCCCTCGGTTCAGGTATTCTTTTTACCCTTTTATAGGGGAGGTAGAGACTTTTGATCAGGGTAAGTATATTCCAAACCAATTGGGAATATAACATAATCTTATTTTTCGGCGATTTTACACCCCATAGTTGAAGCACTTTATCAAAATGTTCAACAGCTTCAGTATATCGCCCTTTGTTGAAGAATGCAATGGCAATGTTTTTCTCAAGGTTTGCAATAGTATCGGGATCACCGGATTCTTTATGTTTTTTAAGATAAAGTTTCAGAGCCTGCTGATAGTAGTTGACAGCTTCGCTTGAAGCAGCAGCTTTTAATGCTTCTTCACCGGCTTTTACAAGATATTCTTCTGCCTTTTCCAGGTCTTCTCCCTGGCTGTAATGGAAAGCAATCATGCCGTAAAATTCATGCAATCTTTCAGCAAATATCGACTCGATTGCCTTTGCAGTTCTTAAATGAAGTTTTTTTCTCTTTTTTAATAAAATGGTCTCGTAGGTTACCTCCTGAGCAAGTACATGACTGAAAAGATATTCAATCTCTGATACCCGGCTACCTTGTTTAATAAGCTGGATACCTTTCAAATATTCAAGTTTCTCATCAATTTCTTTCGTTGTTTTTGCAACCTCAACCAGGATTTTATAGAAAAAATTCCTGCCAATTACCGATGCAACTTTGAGCAATGATTTGGTTTGTTCATCAAGTTTGTCAATCCTCGACATCAGTACACCCTGAATGGTTTCAGGAATTATTACAGATTCAATTTTTTCAGTTACTTCAAATTTTCCATCTTTTACCTCCACATCACCCTTATCAATAAAAGACCGGATAACTTCCTCAATGAAAAAAGGATTCCCCTCTGCCCTGTTTGTAATAATATCCCTGACATGAACGGGAAGCCCTTTGATTTTTAACAGGTTATTGATCAGGTTTTCGCACTGAGAATCGTTTAAAGGTTCAAGGTAAAATTCTGTATGATAATTTCTGCATCGCTCATTCAAAGTTTTTAATATCCTTTTTCCGGATTCTTCAAAATTCGGACGCATTACATTGATAAATAAAACCGGATTTTCTTCTGCAAGAAGGTAAAGCGATTCAAGTAGTTCTATGGAAGTGAGGTCTGACCAGTGCAAGTCTTCTATCACCATAACAACAGGTTTTTTTGCGGCAGCTTTAATAAGCAGTTTCCTCAAACTTATCAGGATCAACTTCTCCAGTGCTTCACCTTCAATTCCCTTTATTCGATTTGCATACTTACTCGTAAGAGTTATCCCCATGAGTGTGGCAACAAAAGGCAATATCTCATCAGTTGCATACGGATCCACACTTCTGATAACTTTTTCAAGCTTATTAAACAGTTGTAGTGCCGAATCGGTATCCTTTATTTTAGCCCAGTTCCTTATGATATCAATGATGGGATGATAATTCAGGTTTTGGCCTATGGATAATGACCTTCCTTCCAAATATATTACTCTCTTCATTTCATCTTTCTTTCTCAGTTCAGTAATCAACCTGGATTTACCTATTCCGGCTTCACCAATTATACTAACTACCGAACCTTCCCCGTTAATGGCTTGTAATACATAAAGCTCCAGTTTATCCAGTTCTGTTTTTCTTCCGATCATTTCAGAATAGATCATCCGGCTAAAGTCAGACCGGGTTCTCTGGATTTTTACATTGGTTGATAATAGTTCATAGACCTGCACAGGTTTTTTTCTACCTTTCACCGTTATAGGTTCAAGAATTTGATAATCAAAATCATTCTCGGTATATTTATGGGTTAAAGGGCCTACATAAATCTGCCCGTTTTCTGAAAGGTCTTTCAGCCTGGAAGCAATATTCACAGTGTCACCTATAACTGTGTACTCTTTTTTTTCAGAAGAACCAACAGGTCCTGAAACAACAGACCCTGTATTAATTCCGATGTGAACATCGAGAGGAATGCTTAATTTTTTTTCTTTATTACACAGGTTAAGTTGATTTCGGATTTCGACCGCTGTGTTCACAGCTTTTTGTGGAGCATCTTCAATGGCAACAGGTACACCGAAAAGGACCATGATACAGTCACCAATAAATTTATCAATAGTACCACCGTAATATTTTATGATCGACCCCATCATTTCGAAGCAATCATTCATAATAAAAGTAACTTCTTCCGGATCCATCTTTTCAGAGAGGGTTGTAAAACCGGAAATATCTGCAAACATTACGGTCGCCTGGCGGCGTTCACTCTCCTGAATAATGTTTTCTGTTTCCATGAATAAAGCCTTACTTTCTGTTTATTAAAAGGTCATTTCATAATGTACTCGCGATCTGTTTCGTCTGTTTTATATTTTATACTAATTCTTAACAGGTATGCGAAGCAATAGCTGTTTAGAAGTAGTTATGCGTTGCAACAGACCTTTAATAATTTTGCAAACCTGTTCCGCATTAGTATACTTCTTGAAATTCAGGCTATAAATATACAAAAAATCTTTAACTATTTTCAAATAAATCTCCATAATGGTATTTCTTTAACTAAGTTGGAATAAATGTCAATGATACAAACACCCTTTTTTAGCCATTCGGCTTGTACATATTCCGGATATTTAGTTGCAACGACCAAATAATCAGCCCTTTTACAGTGTTCTGCCAATTTTTGAGAATTCTTATTCACAAAAGTAAGAGCACAATCATCAGGCACAGTTTTAATAAATGCTGTCCGGGCTACCATATTTACTAAAGGATTAGAAAAAAATTCATCATCCAAAATAAGAATCCATTCTTCATCTTTTTGAATTTGAATGCTGTTAATTTTAAATAATTCATCTTCTGTTACATGCCCGGTTTTTATTTCCTTAAAAACATTAAATCCCATATCTTCTGCTAATTGTACATGAAAAGGAATATTGTATTTAGCCAGGGGTACGGATGAAAA
>CAZREZ010000142.1:0-7560 GCA_964599115.1 uncultured Bacteroidales bacterium | reverse complement strand
TACTCCTCTAATTCACCACAATAAATTGTGGTGCTAATCTTATATTTATAAAGCATTCTGCATTTTCATATAGCATATTCAAATTCTCATTTTCTCAGTCTCTCTTTCTCTCAGTCTCTCTTTCTCTCCTTCTATCCACTATTCCCTTCAGTATTATTTTCAATCTTCCGTATTGTTTCTTTCACGAATTCAATTGAATTATTTAAGCTTTTATCATTTTCCATCGGAAGGGGTTTTTCTTTAGCAAATTTCACAAGGTCAGCCAATATGAGGATTTGCTTCAATTTATTTTTTAGTCCTTCATCAAGCTTTTCACTTTTTTTATAAAAACTTGTCAATATTTCATCGGTAGTCATTTCCATAGCATCAATTCCGAATCTATCATGAATATAAACTCTTATAATATCAGTAATTTCCGTATGATATTCTTTTATTTTGCCTCTTTGCCAGAGTTTATTAATTTTTAATTTTTCAAGGGCATTTAAGGCAATTACATGAGGTGGAATTTTTGGTTTTGTTTTAAGTATGAACAAGGGTTCTTTCTTTTTACGTTTCGAAAAGAAATAAAAAAGGAATAAACCTATTAACAATACACCAAGTCCAATCAATATCCATGGAACTGCTTCACGTAAAGTGTAAGGTGCTGATATCGGGCCTTTAATCGGCATTATGGCTTTTGCAGTATCAATAGTCATTGTAAGCACATTCAAAAACAAAGGAGTAGTGAAAACATTATAAGTTGCCGTATCATTTTCTTCACTGTAAATAAATTTTACAGGAGGTATTTCATAATACCCCGAATCAAATGATGTTATTTTAAGTATCTGTTTTAATGTAATTAAATCCTGTTGTTCTGTAATTATAGTATCAATATCTGATTTCTCAATAATTTCAATTTCATTTGTAATTGTATCATTAAACAATGGCCAGATAACAAAATTATCTTTAGATGAAGTAAATTCAATATTTAAATTTATCTGGTCTCCAATAAGAATTGAATTAGTGTCCAATCTTGCTTTTGCAACAGAAGTCTGTGCAAAGTTTGCCTTATTGAGCAACAATAAAAAAATAATTATAACAAAAAGAATTCTATACTTCATTAATCTATTTTTAATTTTTTATTCTACTTCGAGTTTATATTTATTGCATCCACTCAATTAGTGATGGTTGTTATCTTCTGGTCTTTTTCATTTATCTTTTTTGACTTGAAGATAACGTTTATGGATTTATGATTAATTTATTGATTCCCACAGCTAAAGCAGTGGGCTAATCTTATATAAATTAATAATTTTACTATATTTCATTAATTATATCTTTACTTTTTTTCTTTTGTCTTTTGTCTTTTATCCTTTATCTTGTCAGTACCTTGCTTCCCGTCTTTTAAATAAATTTATCAATGGTTTAACATAATCCTGATCGGTACGTATTTTAGCAACATCTACTCCACTTCTTGTAAACAGGTTGTCAAGTTTTTTATCTGTTCTTTTTGCCCATATTAAATAATTGCTTCGTACTTTTGGGTCTGAAGTGTCAACCCAGATTTTTTTACCGGTTTCGGCATTTTTTACTTTTATCAAACCTATGTTCGGGATTTCTGTTTCACGCTTATCATAAATTTTAACAGCTATAATATCATGTTTTCGGTTTGCGATTTTAATAGCATTTTCAAATCCCTTATCAATAAAATCGGAAATCAAAAATGCTGTACAACGTTTTTTAATAACATTTGTAAAGTACCTGAGAGCTTCGGCAATATTCGTTTCTCTGTTTTCAGGCTTAAAATCAATCAGTTCCCTGATAATTCTCAGTATATGCGTTGTTCCTTTATCAGGAGGAATAAATTTTTCAATTTTATTACTGAAAAATATCACTCCTACTTTATCATTATTCTGAATAGCAGAGAATGAAAGAACAGCAGCAATTTCAGTGATGATATTTTCTTTTAACTGTTTTTGAGTTCCGAATTCATTTGAACCGCTCACATCAATCAGAAGCATAACGGTAAGTTCTCTTTCTTCATCAAAAACCTTAACATAAGGATGATTAAACCTGGCAGTAACATTCCAGTCAATACTCCTTATATCATCACCATACTGATATTCCCTCACTTCGCTGAAAGCCATTCCGCGTCCCTTAAAAACACTATGATACTGTCCGGAAAATATCTGGTTTGACAGTCCGCGTGTTTTTATCTCAATTCGTCTTACCTTTTTAAATATTTCTGATGTTTCCAATTGGGTATTATTTATTAATTAAATTTTATTTAAATAGAGTCTATCTATAAAGTCACGTTCTAACAATTTTAGATTTTAGATTTATTTAAAGTTTTTAATGCCGAAGTAAAGATTGCAACAAACTCATCCGACTCTTTAATTAAGAAATCAAGTTCCGGATTGGGCTTAATCAAATCAATATCTATAATAAATGTCAGCCAAAAATTTGTTTAGTCTGATTCTTCTAATACAATTTTTATTTTGTTTCTGAAATCAATCTTTGATTTAGCTCTGTTAACAGCTCTGTAATTAGCAGCCACTGAAGATGACGCTTTCAATAGTTGGTATGCCACCACGTCTGCCGCTTTTGATTGAGGAAACTTTTCAACTATCTTAAAAACTCTGACTGCAAACTGTCGGGTTCTTTTAAGTAATTCTTTTTTGTCCATTTTAATCTAAAATCTAAAATCCAAAATTTATTTAACTGTGAAAGGTTACTCTTCCGGTTTATCTGGGTTACGGTACTTCCACTGTATTCAGAATTTCATTAATAATTTCTTCAGTTGTAATATTTTCAGCTTCTGCCTCATAAGTCAAACCGATTCTGTGACGCATAACATCATTTGCTACAGCTCTCACATCTTCTGGAATAACATATCCTCTTCGTTTGAGGAAGGCATAAGCTTTTGCTCCGAGAGCAAGATAAATACTGGCACGTGGAGAAGCTCCGTAATAAATCAATCCATCAAATTTCTTGAGTTTATATTCTGCCGGATAACGCGACGAAAATACAATATCAGTAATGTAGTTTTCAATCTTTTCATCCAAATAAACATCTCTTACAACCTTTCGTGCTTTTAAAATATCCGAAGTTTTTAAGATTGTATTTGTTGTTGGAAATGTACTTGTAATATTTTCCCTCATGATCAATTTTTCTTCATCCTTATCGGGATAACTGATAATTACCTTTAGCATAAACCTGTCAACCTGTGCTTCCGGCAAAGGGTAAGTACCTTCCTGTTCAATAGGATTTTGAGTAGCAAGCACCAAAAACGGTTCTTCCAGCGGATAGGTTGTATCGCCGATAGTTATTTGGCGTTCCTGCATTGCTTCAAGTAATGCACTTTGTACCTTAGCCGGCGATCTGTTGATTTCATCAGCAAGAATAAAATTTGCAAAGATTGGTCCTTTACGAACTACAAATTCTTCTTTTTTCTGACTGTAAATCAATGTTCCGAGCAAGTCGGCAGGCAACAGGTCAGGAGTAAATTGAATGCGGCTGAATTTCGCATCAATAGTTTTTGCCAATGAAGTTACTGCCAATGTTTTTGCTAATCCCGGCACACCTTCCAGCAAAATATGACCATTTGAAAGCAATCCAATCAAAAGGCGTTCAATCATGTGCTTCTGCCCAATAATTACTTTGTGCATTTCCATATTAATCATATCAACAAATGCACTTTCTTTTTGTATTCGTTCGTTTAATTCTTTAATATTTGTTTCCATATTTGATGTTCAATGTTTGATGTTTTATATTATTTTTTGATAACGCAAAAGTATAAAACCTGTTTTTGTTTTTGTGTTAAAAAAAGTTAAAGGATAAGTTAAGAAATGTTAAGGAGATTTTTTTATTGATTATTGATGTTTGATGTTTGATGTTTTGACGTTAAACATTTCCATTTCTATTTCATAATAAATTTCGTGTTCCCCGAATGTCAAAATCCTATAACTACGAGCTTCTGCATAAATATTGCATCTTCGCTTTCGAAACGGACAAGATATATCCCATTATTAAAACTTGATGCAGACAGCTTGATAACTTCCTGGTTTTTCATTATATCTGCTCTATATACCACTTTTCCACTTATGGTACAGATGGAAATCTGCCCGCTTTTTTTTCCGGTAACGATGTAAAATTCATCTGCAGCGGGGTTAGGATACAGCCTTAATTGGTTTGACAGGTAGCTTTTATCTTCAATGGTATTCGGAAAATCATATGGAGATAAAAAAGCACCCGGGATCACTTTTCTTGACTGTCCTTCGTAATCCCATGCCACAGCCAGGTTATCATGGTCGGAAGCTTCCTTTTGCAGAGCCATGATGAAATATTTGCTTTCGCCCTCCAGGAATATCATGTTGGAGTGTTGCTCGGGGTATTTTTCCCATTCACCGGGAGAAGTCCATCCCGGCACCTCGGCTACCAATTGTTTGTTAGCATGTGTGGAATCGCTGCTCAGCCAGAGTTCGCAATAATCATCCCCACTGATCCAGAAACTAAAGTAGCCGGAAACAGGCGGTTGTAGATACCCAATTACCCGAGCTCCGAATTCCTCACCAATATTATTCGGTGTTTCGAAACGGTTGAGTGTATTGGTTTCATCCGGGTTATCAGGATAATCGGGCTGCGAGGTCAGGGCGGAAACATACACGCTCCCACCAATGTCCCACCATATTTGATAAGTGATCTTCCCGGACCCGAATTGCCCAACCTGAATGGAGACTTCGTCAGAAACTATTTCGATCTCGCTGTCAGTCTGAGCCACTGCCTTTAGCTTATAGAGTCCTGCCGGTACTTCCTGCCAGTTAAACTCCCAGGGTTCAGCATATGCTTCCCCGATCAATTCCGAATCGTTTTTGTAAAATGAAACCTTGCTGACCTGCAAGTCACCTTCAGTCTGTGCCTGCAAGAGGATATCTTGGTTTACCTCAAATTCATCCCCATTTTGAGGAGATGTCATGGTGATAAATAAATCGGGTTGCAAAGGAATCTTAAATATAGAGTCATTTTTCCAGTCTGAATAAAATATGCCATAGTTGGTTACCAGCCCAGCCCGGTAAGAACGATTGGATGCGCTCATATTTCCTCCGAGCGTAAGACAGCTTACCAGCAGCGAGTCATCATTTGTCGGAACAACTTCAACGCCAGTCATAAGGTAGGCTCCGTTTAAGTACCCGAATCCATCACCAGCATCGGCATATAGTTGTCCGGAAGCGATGTGATTTTCGTCAGGAGCAATGAGTAAGGTGATTTCATCCGAAGAATAGGTAGTGGTGCTCTGCGTAATTTCTGCCAGCGGGATAACGGAACCTTCTAGCTGTTTCAGCATAGGTTGATACCCATCATTTTCCAGTGATTCATCAATAAGAAAAATATTTCTCCACTTTCTATCAGGAATGGCAGGTCCCTCAGCCCAGGAAGGAATGATAAGCATATTTTCACCCCATAAAAATGCTTCCTGCTCTTCGCGCAATGAAAGGTCCGTAGGATCTGCAAAGAAGACCGGTCGCATGACGGGTAAACCACTTTGCGAAGCTTCATAAAACAAAGTATATAGATATGGCAGCAAGCGGTAACGACGTTGCAAGGCGGTACGGCTCACATCTTCGATGGCCTGTCCGTATGCCCAGGGTTCCTGTGAATAGGTGTCCTTGGAGGTATGGTTTCGCGAAAACGGATAAAAGGCACCCATAGCCATCCATTGTCCAAGTAATTCAGCTCCTGGTGACCCAACAAAACCACCAATATCCGGTCCGTTGAACGGTTGCCCTGACAACCCCAGTGTCAACGACATGGGTACTGACATTTTCATGTGTTCCCAGGTTGAACGGTTGTCGCCCGTCCATGTAGCTGCATAACGATGGCCACCCAGAAAATTAGCACGGGTCAGAACAAAAGGTCTTTTTTCGGGATTGGATTGCAGGATACCCTCACGCGTGGCTTTCACCATCAGCATACCGTACACATTGTGATAACGAAGGTGTATGTCTTCGGGTAAATCTTCGCCGCCACGATGAATATTATCTTCGGGCATGGAATGATCAGGTCCGCTGAATACGGCCGGTTCGTTCATATCGTTCCACACACCATCAATACCATAATCCATGAAATCGGAATACAAACCTGACCACCAGGTGCGGGTTTCGGGCATTGTAAAATCAGGAAAGGCACAACTGCCTGGCCACACATCACCGTAATAAGGATTGCCGCTTGAATTATGAACCCAATAATCACCGGTTGTTCCCTGATCATATACAAAATAACCAGGCTCTTTTTTAACCCCGGGATCGATCATCCAAATAGAATGAAAGCCATGGTCGTGCAAGTAAGTATTCAGCCCTAACGGATCAGGAAAGCCCACAGGGTCGAAAGTAAAAATCCTGAAACCATCCATATAGTCGATATCCATCCAGATTACATCGCAGGGGATTTCCTTTTCGCGGAAGGTGTCGGCAATTTCAATCACCTGCGAAGCCGGGTAATAAGAATACCTGCATTGGTGGTATCCCAACGCCCATAGTGGAGGTAGCTCAATTTTACCCATTAGTTCAGACAGTGTCATAATCACTTCCTGTGGGGAGTCTCTTTCGATAATGATAATGCGAAAGGGTGGGCCTTCGGAAATGATCTTGATGGGATTATCCAGTATGAATCGCTGTTTCCATGAATGATCCACCAGAATGCCGTAAGCCGATCCATCGCTTCTTACTGACAAAATCCATGGATGTGACTGGTAAAGCCGCTTGCCATCATCGGTTCCATAGCCATAATTGTCGGTGTTCCATAGGATTACTTCTGTATTGTTTCTTTTTAAATCACCTACTACCTCACCGGTTCCGTAAAGGTCAGTTCCTTCTTCAATTTCGATGGAAGCACAGTTATTTCCATATTCAATAAAAAATTCAGGAAAGACGGTCCATCCGGCTGGAGCCTCACCAATGGAGTCGGGTTCTGCCATGAGAGCCATCGAGGGTAGGGTTTCGGAATGAACAAAATCCTCAGGATAAAATGCTACGATGTTATCGCCGATGAGAACAGAAGTTGGCTGGGCTGATGCAAATTGGATAAAGGTGAAAAAAACAAAAAACAATCCGGATAATGGCTTCATGATCTAAATAATGAATTATGTACGAATTTTAAAAAGAAAGAAATCATAAGTATTGCTTACGTCAGTATCTAAAAACCCTGAATGTTATCATTTATTCTTAATGTACTGAAACTTTTCATTGTTAAAAACATTCCATTTGTCTTGATGAACGTATAGTGGCTTATGGCTATGATTTGCTTTTATAGCCTGTGCTTTATCTTCTGAATATTAAATTCATTTCAGATAACTCTTGTCCTATTTGATGAATTCCGGATAATATTTTTTCAGTCTGATTCTCTGATGGTTTTTTGTGTCCTTGTATATATTGAGACAATAATGTCGGGTTCATTCCAATTTTATCAGCGAGAAATTTTGAATTCAATACTTTGTAATACTGGAAGAATTGTGCAAAGTCTATTTCAAATTTTAAATTCTCATGAGTAATTTCATATTTTTCGTCAAAGTATAATTGAGTCGCTTCG
>CAZREZ010000141.1:0-7653 GCA_964599115.1 uncultured Bacteroidales bacterium | reverse complement strand
ACTTTTATTGCTATTAACAATATTATTTCTACCTTTACCATTCAAGGCACACACAAAAAATATATTGCATTTGGCGGGTAGTGTTAATAATGAAAGTATTAGAAACAATTAAAATAATAGTAGTTTGAAAATTATGTGCTCCAAAATGCCAAACTCACCATATTCAAACCTTTACTCATCATTTTTAAAAAAAATATTTTGAGAATAAAAATATTGTATTAACTTTGTAATTACATTCAAATTTTAATTTCATGGAATTGTCAATAATACAAATCGGAAACTCCAAAGGGTTTAGACTTAGTAAAACCTTGATTGATAAATACAATATCAAAAACAAGGTTGAACTTATCCTTAAAAAAGGATATATCATATTAAAGCCTATTTCAAATCCAAGAAAAGGTTGGGACACAGCATTTAAAGAAATGAATGAAAACGGAGACGACCAGCTTCTCTTCAATGATATTTTTGAAAATGAAAATCTGGAAGAATGGATTTAAACCAATATGAAATAGTTCTCGTTAATCTTGACCCAACAATTGGTGGTGAAATAAAAAAGACCAGACCTTGTGTTATCATTTCACCTGATGAAATGAATAAATATCTACGGACGATTGTAGTTGTCCCAATGACAACTAAATCGAAAAAATATCCAACAAGGATTGAAGTAAAACACGACAGAAAAATAGGTTGGATTGTAATTGATCAAATTAGGACAATTGACAAACAACGCATTATCAAAGTTTTAGGGAGATTGTCGAGACCGGAAATTAAGGAAATTAAATCAGTAATGAAAGAGACTTATATTGACTGATTGAAAAAAACGATGGGTAAAAGCGGCACGCACCATAGCCAAAACATTAAGCTTCACATTTCAAAATAATAACAAAACTCTTTTTGTTCTACATATTGATTTTAACTTTAAACAAACCCGATGCAATTCCATCAGCAAACAATTTACCTTTGTCTGTTAAAAATAATTTGTTTTGTTCAAAGACAAGCAATTCCTGCTCAATAAATTTTAATGATTCCTTTAAAACAAATTTATGGAAATTTTCGCCAAACGTTTTTTTAATATACTCCAAATCACATCCCCAAATTGTTCTTAAAGAAGTCATTACATATTCGTTGTATTTTTGCTCTTTTGTCAGGATTTCTTTTTCAAAAACAATGTTTTTATAATTTTCCGGATTAATGTATTGAGATACATTTGATACATTCCACTGCCTTGAATATCCATTATATGAATGAGCAGAAGGGCCTAAGCCCAAATAATTCCCACCCAACCAGTAAATACTATTATGCTTTGAATAAAAATCATCTTTACAGAAATTGGATATTTCGTAATGGATAAAATTATTTTGTTTTATAAGTTCCAGCAGGATTTTAAAATGATCAATGCTTTGATTTTCATCAGGTGCCTGTACCTTTTTCTGTAATATTAATTTATTTAAAATGGTTTTGGGTTCTATTGTTAAAGAATATGCCGAAAGGTGGGGTATATCCGAATTAAAAAAATATTCCAGATTTTTCGTCCAGCTTTCCTTTGTTAAAGTAGGAATGCCATAAATCAGGTCAATTGATAAATTTGTAAAGCCTGCATCCCGGGCAAGCTTAATTGAATTTAATGCTTGTTCGGAATTGTGAATACGTTTTAAGTATTTCAGGTCTTTATCATTAAAAGATTGAATCCCAATACTAAGCCGGTTTATTGGTGTCTTTTTTAAATCATTCAATTTTGTTAATGTTATATCATCAGGATTTGCTTCTAAAGTAATTTCAGCATTTGAGTCAACATTATAAGTTTTAAATATTTCATTTAGAATTAAAGTTATTTCAGATGTTCTGAGTACAGATGGAGTACCGCCACCGAAATAAATTGATTTTACAACTTCATTTTGCAAGTAATTCTTTTGAAGGTTGATTTCACTTAATAAAGCTGTTAAAAAGCCTTTTATGTGTTTTAATGATACTATTGAATAAAAATTACAATAATGGCATTTTTGTTTACAAAATGGAATATGTATATAAATACCGGCCATTTTTATTGTATTGGAATAAAAATTTATATATTTGCTTAGAATTTGTAAAAATATTTAATTATTAATTAAAATTATAAAATCATGAAACAGAAATTACTTTGGGGATTATTTTTAAGTATTGCAATTGTTTTTACCTCTTATGGACAACAATTGGAAAATCCAGGTTTTGAAGACTGGGAAGATGCAGGAACTGTTATTGATGAACCCGTTAACTGGAGCTCTATTAAAACTTCAGATAATGAACTTTTAAATCCTTTTGCTCCTGTTGTTTGGGGGCAGGACACAGATGCACACACCGGTAGTTTTTCTGTAAAATTGACTAATGTTGGGGCTATGTCGATTATTGCAACAGGTACTGTTACTAACGGCAGGGTACATTCGGATTTAAATCCTGAAAACGGTTATGTGTTTACCGATACGAGTGATCCCAGATGGAATACACCGCTTACATTAAGACCTGATAGTATAGTTGGTTGGTTTAAATATTACCCGCAAGGAAATGATGTAGCACGTATAAAAGCATTAATTCATAAAGGCGATGCCCAAATACCCGAAAATGGAACATTTTCAAACTGGATTGCAATAGCCGACTTTATTTCAGAACCTGTGGTAGTTGACACATGGACAAGATTTTCAGTACCATTTATATATTATAATTCAGAAACACCTGAATATATTTTATTAACAGTTAATTCGGGTGACAGTACAATACCGGTTGAGGGCAGCATTGCTTTATATGATGATCTTGAACTGATATATAATTCAGGAGGGATTGAGGAAGAACAAAAGGGTGATATCAATATATATTCATGGCATAATACTGTTGTTGTGGATTGGATTGTTCGGAATTTTAATGAAAATCCGGACTTAAAAATATATGACCTTTCTGGCAGGCTTGTTTTCATAGATCATATTTTCCCGAATCAGAAAAATATAATCCACGTTAATATTCCTAATGGAATTTATATCTGTGAAATCCAGAGCACATCATGGGTATTTACCCAGAAAATGTTTATTCAGTAGATTAAGCATGCTTTTTAAAACAAATAAAATGATACAATAATTTTTTATACAAATAAGGGAAAATTTTTATCCTTTCTCATTTTAGATATGAAATTGTTAAAGCGGTTTATTCTTTTGTTAATATTTTTATCGTTTCTACGAATATCTTTTTCACAGGAAACAGGCACTTTTAAAGGAATTGTAAAAGCTAAAGAAACCGGCGAATTATTGATTGGCGCACATGTTATTCTGAAAAAAGACCCATCAATCGGCACTGTTACTAATACCAAAGGAGAGTTTTCTATTTTACTGAAACCCGGAAATTATTCTTTTGTGATTTCATTTACCAACATGAAAACAGACACAGTTTCAGTAATAATTATTGGTGGAAAAACAGTAGAATGCATAATAGAACTTCCTCCCTATAACAAAGTATTTGATGAAATTGAAATAACAGCAGGTAAATTTGATAAAAACATTGAGGACCTTACCTTTTCCATTGATGTTATTCAACCTCAATTAATTGAGAATAAAAATACACGAAGTATAAATACCATTCTGGATTTAGTACCGGGACTTAATATTCTGGATGAAGAACCGCAATTGCGGGGAGGAAGTGGTTTTACAATGGGAGTGGGAAGTAAGGTTGCAATTTTAATTGATGATATGCCAATTCTTTCGGGTGATGCCGGCAGACCATACTGGGAATTTATTCCTGTTGAAAATATTGAACAAGTTGAAATTATTAAAGGTGCTTCATCAGTGCTTTCCGGGGCATCTGCTTTAAGCGGGGCTATATATATACGAACAGCTTTTCCAAAGTTAGAACCCCTTACAAGGGTAAATGTATATACAGGATTTTATTCTGTTCCAAGAGATAAATCTCAAAAATGGTGGGATGATTATCCGTATATTACAGGAGCTAACTTTCTTCACTCACGACAGATTGGTAATCTGGACCTTGTGCTTGGCGGAAATGTTAATTTTGACCATGGATACATTGGCGCCCCACATCCGGGCCCCCATGTAATTGATTCCATAACAGATTTTTCCGATAAGCAAATGGCAAACCGAAGAGCAAGATTTAATTTTAATATAAGACGAAGATCAAAAAAAATTGAAGGACTGAATTTCGGACTTAATGGAAATTTTATGATTGATAAATCAAATTTGATTATTGCATGGCTTGATGATACTACGAATTTTTTCCGTGCTTACCCCGGTGGCGTAATACTTCGCAACAGATTTATGTTCTATGCTGATCCTTATATTAATTTTTATTCTGGTATTGGAGTAAAACATAGTTTGAAAGCCCGTGTTATGTATAATGATAATCAAATGTCAAATAATCAATTAAATCAAACATTATCCATTTATGCAAATTATCAGTTCAGGAAAATTTTTGTAAACCTTAATGATCTTGAATTCATTTTCGGAATGTCAAATCAGTATGTAAGTTGCCATGATGAAATGTATATGGGGTCTGGGTCACCCGATAATAAAATGCAAAATTTTTCACTTTATTTCCAGATTGAAAAAAAGTTTTGGAATGCAATAAATATTTCGCTTGGAACCAGAACAGAATATTATAACATGAACGACACTATAAAAGAATTCAAGCCGATTTTCAGGCTAGGAACCAGTATAAAATTGATGCAGGAAACATACATGAGGGCTTCGTTTGGCCAGGGCTATAGATTTCCAACTATTGCCGAACGATATATTCGTACGTCTTTTGGTTCGTTTGGGGTGTTTGATAACCCGTATCTTAAACCCGAATATAGCTGGAATGCAGAAATTGGTCTTAAACAAGGTTTTAAATTTGGAAACTATTTCGGATATTTGGATATTGCCGCGTTCTGGCAGGAATATTCAAATACTATTGAATACTTGTTTGGTTTTTGGGATCCTACCTATACTTTTGCTGTTGCAGGCTTTAAATTTGTGAACACGGGAAAATCAAGAATTTTAGGATTTGATGTTTCAGTTACAGGGAAAGCCAGGATTAATGATTGTACCTATTTGAATGGAATTATCGGGTATAATTATATTTTGCCGGAAGCTCTTGAACCCGACCTGATTTTTGCCCATGATTATAATCCCGGCGGTGATACTGAATTTTCATATAATTCAACAAGTATAGATCCAAGCAAAAAAATTCTAAAATACAGGTTTCTGCATACAATTAAGGCTGACATTGAATTAATATTTAAAGAATTTGCTTTGGGATTTAGCTTGAAATATTTTAGCAAAATGGAAAATCTTGATAAATCTATTGCTGATTTTGAAAAAACCACAGTTAATTCCGGAGGCTCTCTGCAACCTGTTTATTATATGAATTATTTTAATCACCATAATAATGGAAATATAATTATGGACGGAAGAATTAGCTATGAGTTTTTGGAACATCATAAAATTGCCCTGATTGTCAACAATTTTCTTAACCGTACCTATTCATTAAGACCTCTGAAAGCAGAACAAATGAGAACAGTAATGCTTCAATATTCATTAGAAATATAAGTAATGGAAAATTTTAATGTAGATAAAATTCTAAGTCTTATTTCTGATTTAGCTGTAAAATACGGATTGAGACTTTTACTCGCCATTATTACGCTAATTATCGGACTATGGATTATTAAAATAATTATTAAAGCTTTTGTCCGTATTATGGAAAAAAGGGATGTGGACGCAACAATCCAACAATTCTTACGCTCATTCCTTTCTATATTATTAAAGATTTTGCTGATTATAAGTGTAATCAGCATGTTAGGAATTGAAATGACATCTTTTATTGCTATTTTAACTGCCGCAGTTTTATCTGTTGGTATGGCATTAGCAGGTACTTTTCAAAATTTTGCAGGAGGAGTAATGCTTATTTTGTTCCGTCCGTTTAAAGTAGGTGATTTTATCAAAGCACAGGAATTTACAGGAACGGTTAAAGAAATTCAAATATTTAATACTATTATTAAAACACCTGACAATAAAACCGTTATTATTCCAAATGGAGGATTATCTACAAACCCTATGATCAATTTTTCTACAGAAACTACTCGTCGTGTTGATTTTACTTTTGGTATAGGATACGCTGATAATATTGATAAGGCCAAAACCGTTATAAAAGAAATTATCAATAACGATGAAAGAATTCTGAAAGAACCGGAACCTTTTATTGCAGTTTCCGAACTGGCTGACAGTTCTGTTAATTTTGTTGTATGGGCTTGGGTGAACTCTGCTAATTATATGGGTGTATTATTTAGTATGCCCGAAAGTATTAAGAAAGCATTTGATAAAGAAGGAATATCTATTCCATTCCCGCAATCCGACGTTCACCTTTATAATGAAAAATAGATTTTTATTATTAATAATGAAATAATATATAAAAAATTTATGAAACGGAGAGATTTTTTTAAAAAAGGATTAAGTGCCGGAATTATTGCCGGGACAGCTATTACTTTTGGTAAATATAAAAATTTATTTGCTGCTCACACACTTCCGCCTGAAGATGCCTATGATCTGGTTGCGGTTAAAGGAGGTGAACCGGTTGAAATGTTTGACAAAGCAATAGAATCACTTGGGGGTATGAAAAGTTTTGTAAAGCCAGGTCAAAAAGTTTTAGTAAAACCAAATATTGGGTGGGATGCCGTTCCAGAAAGAGCTGCAGATACAAATCCTTCTTTGGTTGGAAGGGTCATTGAATATTGCTTTAATGCAGGTGCAAAGGATGTTTATGTTTTTGATAATACATGCGACCAATGGAATAAATGTTATAAAAACAGCGGAATTGAAAAGGCCGTTAAGGATGCAGGCGGGAAAATTGTTCCGGGTAATAATGAAAGTTACTATCGGGAAGTGGAGATAAAAGAAGGTAAAAAACTAAAAAAAGCCAAAGTACATGAATTAGTCCTTGACTCTGATGTTTTTATAAATGTTCCTATCTTAAAAAGTCACGGTTCTACAAAATTGACAATAGCAATGAAAAACATGATGGGAGTGGTTTGGGACAGGAGGTTCTGGCACCGTAATGACCTGCATCAATGTATTGCCGATTGTTCAACCTTCTGTAAACCCGACCTGAATATTGTTGACGCTTACAATGTTATGAAAGCCAACGGACCCCGTGGGGTTTCTGTTGATGATGTTGTTCAGTTAAAATCGTTGGTTGTTTCTAAAGATATTGTGGCAGTTGATGCTGCCGCAACAAAAATATTCGGACTGGAACCCGATGATATTCCTTATATAACAAAAGCCGATGAAATGAATGTCGGTACCAAAGACCTGTCAAAACTTAATATCAATAGAATTATAATGTAACTGAATGAAATTTCATGCTCTGAAAAAATTAAGGGTAATAATTTCGCTTTTGTTTTTTTTGTTAACAGCATTTTTATTCCTCGACTTTACTAATGCATTATCTTATAAAGCTGTAAATATTATATTGTTCTTACAATTTGTTCCATCTGCTTTATTGTTTGTTAATTTATTGAGTTATACCGCAATAGGTTTTTTAATTGTAATTATCCTGACTTTACTTTTCGGAAGAATATATTGTTCAACTATTTGTCCTTTGGGCACTTTTCAGGACATAATAATTTATTTATCTAAAAAGCTGAAA
>CAZREZ010000140.1:0-7664 GCA_964599115.1 uncultured Bacteroidales bacterium | reverse complement strand
AATGTTTTTAACGGTACTTGATTCTTCAAACATTTTAGGATTTTCTTTGATTAGACTTAAAATGTTATTTACCTTATCAATAAATGATAAAACTTCTTTTTTTGACCAGTTTTGTTCTAAGTAATTGAGTATAGAAAAAAATCTCTTTCTTGCGGTTGGAGACCAAATAATTTTCATTTTCTAAATTTTATAAAGTTTTCCAACTTCTGCCATAACCGACTCATTTGGAATGCCTTCTCCATTATCAAGTTCGTTAAGTCCTTGCTCTATTGATTTTTTTTGCTCGGAATCTAATTCATCGTACCAGTCAAATTCTTTTGTTTTTTTAGATAATAAAACTTTAATAGCATTTAAAATATTTACATCGTTAATTTTATCTATTAAATTGTGCAAATCTGTTTTCAATTCTATTGTATTCATAGTTTTAGAAGATTTATTTTTACAAAGATACTATTATTTATTATTTACATTAATTTGAGTAATTTTATGCCAAAATAATTTTATTATGCCCGAAACAAAAAAACTTTTCCTGCTTGATGCAATGGCACTGATTTACCGCGCTTATTTTGCATTGAACAAAAATCCAAGAATTAATTCCAAAGGATTAAATACCTCTGCGATTCTTGGGTTTGCAAATTCTCTTTATGATGTTATAAAAAATGAAAAGCCTACACATATAGGGATTGCTTTTGATTCTATTGTTCCAACCGTTCGCCATGAAGAATTTGTTGAATACAAAGCTAACCGCTTAGCAATGCCTGAAGATATCTCCATATCCATTCCTTATATCAAAAATTTGATTGAAGCATTTAATATCCCGATTTTGTATGTTGACAGTTATGAAGCCGATGATATTATCGGAACAATGTCAAAAAAAGCCGAATATCACGGATATACAACATATATGGTTACTTCCGATAAAGATTTCGGGCAGTTAGTTTCAAAACATATTTTAATGTATAAACCTGCCCGCATGGGCAATAAACCTGAAATTCTCGGAGTACCTGATATTTGTAAGAAATACGGTATTAAACGCCCTGAACAGCTTATTGATATTTTAGGATTGTGGGGCGATGCCTCCGACAACATTCCCGGTGTGCCCGGTATTGGTGAAAAAACAGCTTCAAAATTAATTTTCGAATTTGATAATATTGAAAACTTGCTTCAAAACACCGATAAGCTCAAAGGCAAACTTAAAGAAAATCTTGAAAAATTCAGTCAGCAGGCATTACTTTCAAAAAACCTTGCAACAATAATTCTTGATGTTCCTGTTGATTTTGATGAAAAACAATTAGAAATCAGAGAACCGGATAAAACTGCCTTAAAACAACTTTTCAACGAACTTGAATTCAGACAATTTGCTAAAAGAGTATTTACTGATTTATCTTTAAAAAAATATGAAAATCAACAGCTACAGGCAAATTTATTTTCTGATATTACTGATAAGGAAACCGAAAAGGAACTTTTAACTGAAAAGGCTACTATAATTGATACTGAGCATAATTACTTTTTAATTGACACAGAAGAAAAAAGAAAGGAATTGATAGTAAAACTGAGTAAGCAAAAATCCTTTTGCTTTGATACCGAAACCACAGGACTTGATGTCAATAAATCGGAATTAGTTGGAATATCCTTTTCTTTCAATCCAAAAGAAGCTTATTATGTGCCTCTTCCTGAAAATTATAATGATTGTCAACAAATTGTAAATGAATTTAAAAGTGTTTTACAAAATCCGGAAATTGAAAAAATCGGGCAAAACCTTAAATTTGATATTTCAATTTTAAAATGGTATGATATTAATATAAAAGGCAAGATGTTTGATACATTGCTTGCTCATTATCTTCTCCAGCCCGATTTACGGCATAATATGGATTTTTTGGCTGAAACTTATTTAAATTATAAACCTGTTTCAATAGAATCGCTGATTGGCAAAAAAGGGAAAAATCAATTAAGTATCCTCACGGTTGACCTGGAAATTTTAAAAGATTATGCCTGTGAAGATGCTGATATAACTTTGCAGCTTAGCCATGTTTTTGAGCCAATGCTTAAAGAAACAAAAACATTGAAATTATTTGAAGAAATTGAAATTCCGCTCGTTCCAGTACTTTCATCCATGGAAGCCGAAGGCGTAAAATTAGATGTTAAAGCTCTGAATAAATATTCTATTGAACTTCAAAAGGAAATCCAGGAACTGGAAAAACAAATTTATGAATTTGCAGGACAGGAATTTAATATCTCTTCTCCAAAACAATTGGGTAAAATTCTTTTTGAAAAACTTGTAATAACAGACAAACCAAAATTAACAAAAACAAAACAATATTCCACAGCTGAAGATATTCTTCAAAAATTAATAAATAAACATCCTATAATTCCAAAAATCCTTGATTACCGTTCGTTAACAAAACTCAAATCCACTTATGTTGATGCTTTACCTGAATTAATTAATCCAAGGGACGGACGTATTCACACCTCATATAATCAGGCGGTTACTTCAACAGGAAGGTTAAGCTCAAACAATCCGAACTTGCAAAATATTCCTATACGCACCCAACGTGGCAGGGAAATCCGCAAAGCTTTTGTTCCGCGAAATGAAAACTATGTCCTGCTGTCGGCAGATTATTCACAAATTGAACTCCGCATCATTGCCGAATTAAGTAAAGATAAAGGAATGATTGAAGCTTTTCGGAATGGCTTGGATATTCACACAGCAACGGCATCAAAGGTTTATGATGTTCCCCTTGATGAGGTTACAAAAGATATGAGGCGAAATGCAAAAACTGTAAATTTTGGAATAATCTATGGAATTTCTGCATTCGGATTATCAGAAAGATTAAACATTCCCAGAAAAGAAGCCGCTGAAATTATTAATCAATATTTTATGAAATATCCCGGCATTAAAGAATATATGAATAAAACCATAGAGTTCGCCCGTGAAAACGGTTATGTTGAAACTATGAAGGGACGACGGAGATACTTGCGTGATATTAATTCAAATAATGCCGTTGTACGTGGTTTCGCCGAAAGAAACGCTATTAATGCACCAATGCAGGGCTCTTCGGCCGATATGATAAAAATAGCAATGATAAATATTTTCAGGGAGTTTGAAGAAAGAAATTTAAAATCAAAAATGATACTTCAGGTACATGATGAATTAGTATTTGACACACATAAAGATGAACTGGAAATTGTAAAACAGATTGTTGAAGACAAAATGAAAAATGCCATTAAAATGAATGTGTCTGTGGTTGTTGATATGAGCTCAGGCAAAAACTGGCTGGAGGCGCATTAACTTCTGAACTTAGAATATTGGAATGGGAATTTACCAATTTGTTTACCACTGTTCCAGCCACTTAGAAAAAAACACATCGTAAACCTGGTAATATCCCTTTTCCTTAAATATCATTTCCTTATTTACCAATGCTTTTAGAGCCGTATTAATTGAACTGGACGCTCCAAGTTTGTATTTTTGTATAAACGCTTTGGAAGTAGGCATATTAACTTTTTTCTCCTTGGCAATAGCAGTCAGCAAGTTAAATTGCTGTTCGGTCAGGAAATTTCTGTAATTATAATAAACTACTTCCTGTTCTTTTAAAATAGCAGACAATGTTTCGGCAATTACCTCATTCGTGATATTTTTCACGCCTTGTCCATATAATTTGTTACACAGAAACTGAACATAATATGTATAATCATTCGTAAGCTCAAGTATAAATTCCACAGCTATCGGGTCAATTCTAAACTTGCCGTGTTCAAATTTTTTAGTGATAAATGTTTGATATACTTCCCTGTTTATTTTTCCAAGCTCAAGAAATTCAGTACTTTGGTAAAAGGGTCTGCTATAATCACCGAAGATTGAAGTAAGCATGTGTTTTGGGCTTCCTGAAAATATAAAATTAGTATTATTTAGTTGCTGAATGTGCCCTCTTAGCAGTGCTTCAACATTTTTTTCTGGATAATAAGCAATTTGCTGAAATTCATCTAAAGCAATTACTATACGCCTTTTCTGATATTGCAGGTATTTGAATATCTCGTCAAGACCGGTTTTTGGATTTGTATTATCCTGTAAAAAGATTTCTATACCCGGACTACCTGTTACCGGGTCAATTGTGATACTGGGACGAAGACTTCTGACTAAATTACCAAATGATTTCAATACCTGTGTTGTTCGTTTATCAAACTTCCCAATAATGGCTTTTGCAAGAGACCTGACAAATGCACTAAGATCATTGGTATGCATCAGATCCAGATAAAATTGGGTAAGGTCATTTTTTTGACGCAGATGTTCAAAAGTATGTAAAATCAAGCCTGTTTTTCCAAGCCTCCTGTGGGAAATTAGTGTAAGGTTTCTCTGGTTCTCAATGGCATTAACAATCCTTTGAGTTTCATGTTTCCTGTTACAAAAATATTCAGAACTTAAATATCTTCCAATAATAAAGGGATTAATATTTTTCATTCAAATATTTATTTTTTATTTCATAAAATACGTAACGTAATTTACGCAAAATTGTTTCATATTTTACGCAATAAAAATGTCGGGATTTTAAAAAATACCAATAACATTAGAAAAAATTAATCTGTATTAAAAAAATTTAATAATTAAATATCTCCTCTAAAGTCAATTCCTTTACCGTTCCTAATTTTTTCAAAACATTCATGTCAACCTTATCTTTATCACCAATAATCAGGAAAGTATAGTTTTTATCTTTAATATGCTTATCAAAAAATTTGCTGAATTCATCCATATTTACAGTTTTCATATATTCATAAACATCCTTACGAATATCATAATTTATACCCCTGTCAAGATTTCTTTGATAAGTCCAGAAAATATTTGATTTGGTAATTCTTTCGGTTTCAATTTTTGCTAAAATTGCTTCACGTGCTGCATCAAACTGAATTTGTGCTTCAGGCATATTGTTCATCAAATCAAGCATAGCATTAGAAGCTGTTCTTATTTTATCTGCCTGAGTAGCAACAAAAGTGTAAATGTAATTTGACAAATCAACTTTCGGTGGAATAGAAAACACAGCAAAAGCAGAATAAGCCAATGCTTTTGCTTCTCTTATCTCCTGAAAAACTATAGATGAAAGGCCGCTCCCGTAATATTCGCCAAACAATCTGGCTTGGGGAATAATGTCTTTGTTAAATTCATAACCTTTTGATAACATCACAAGATTAGCCTGAACCATGTCATAATCAACAAAATAAACTTTGTTCTTATCAGTTGTTAATTCAGGATATTTAACCGGTTGTGGATACTTCACGAGTTCAGCGGGTATTGTATGAAAATTATTTACAACATTCTGAACTTTTTCAATACTTTCAGGACCATAATAAAAGATTTTATGTTTAAAAGAATAAAGTTTTTTAAGCAGGTCCGTCAAATGTTTAGGATTAATTTCACGTAATTCGTTTCCTGAAAAAATATCGGTGAACGAAGATTTTTCGCCATATTTTCCATAATTGAATAAACCGCTCCAAAGAATAGCCGACTTACTGAGTTTTGTGTCAGACCTTTCTTTTATAATACCATTAACATAATCATCATAAACTTTTTGGTCGGGTTTAACATTTGCCAGCACATGTTCAAGCAGTTCTATTCCTTTTTCAAATGATTTTTGTAATCCGGAGATATAAACATACGAACGTTCTTTCCCTGTAGAAACTCCCATACTTATTCCTAACTTAAAGAATTCCTCTTGTAATTCAGCCGGACTGTACTTATCAGTACCTAAATACGGAAGATAGTTTACAGCAATAGGTAATTGTTTAATATTGTCTTTACCCATATCAATGATATAGTTCAATGAAAACAATTCATTAGTCGTATTTTCAAGATAGTTCAGTTTTACATCTGGATTTAAATCAACAGAAGAAATTGCTTTTTCAAAATCAACAAAAACAGGTTTAAGCTTTTCAGGTTCTTCTGATATAAATTCTTTATAATACTCCGATTGTGCCTCACGGTTAATATCAACTGAAGTTATCTGTGGTTTATCGATTTTAACAGCAGTAGTGTCTTTTCCGGTTCTTTTATAAACTACAACATAATTATCTTTATAATGCTCATTGGCAAATTTTATAAGGTCCTCTTTTGTAATTTTTTCCAGCTCATCAATAAATTTTATCTGATCTGCCCAATCTATTTCTTTAATAAAAGCATCTACAAAATCAAAAGCTCTGAAATTGTTTTCCTGTGAACGTATTTCTGACAAGCGAAAATCATTAATAACCGCTTCTATCAGCCAATCTTCAAAATCACCGTTTTTAATTTTTTCTATTTCTTTAAGCAATAAGTCTTTAACTTCTTCCAGAGTTTGTCCTTCACGGGGATTTCCATATAAAACATGAGTACCGTAATCAATCAAAAAGTAAGCATAAGAACCTGCTCCTAAAACTTTTTGCTCTTGAACAAGATCAAGATCAATCAAACCTGCCTGACTGTTACTTAAAATATTATCAATTAATGCGACATATTTTTCATCAGGGGAATTTGCACCAGCAAACCTGAAACCAATTCGTAAAAATTCGGCATCCGGACCTACTACATTTTTTATTATTGGTTCTGTAATTTCGTCTTCAGGCTGCCAG
This sequence comes from uncultured Bacteroidales bacterium, assembly GCA_964599115.1. GTDB lineage: Bacteria > Bacteroidota > Bacteroidia > Bacteroidales > JADFUO01 > JADFUO01. Next base: position 1,073 of record CAZREZ010000140.1, on the reverse strand, counting down.
CTTAAATCAGGAATATTTTCATTGGGTTTAAAACTACCCCAATAATTATCAATTAGTTGTATCGTTTTTTCAAAATCAATATCTCCCGACATACATATAGCCATATTGTTCGGAACATAATAAGTATTCCAGTAATTATGGATATTCACCATTGAAGGATTTTTTATATGTTCTGCTTTCCCAAGTACAGTTTGTGTTCCGTAAGGATGATTTTTAAACAAACCGCTCATCAAAGCTTTATTAATTTTCCTGTAATCATTGTCCTGCGACATATTAAATTCTTCGTAAACCGTTTCCAGTTCAGTATGAAAAAGTCGCAACACCAATTTACTGAAACGTTCTTTTTCAAGCTTTAACCATCTTTCCAATTGATTAGATGGAATATCGTTCAGGTAAACGGTAAATTCATTGGATGTTCCTGCATTAGTTCCTTTTGCACCGAGAGCGGAAATCATTTTATCATATTCATTTGCAACAGCAAATTGTGCGGCAATCCCCGAAATACTATCAATTTTTTTATAAATTGCTTTTTTTTCTTCGGGGTCATTTGTATTCTTATGCTCCTCATATAAATCCGATATTTTACCTAATTCTATTTCTTCATTTTCCCAATCAATTGTAGCAAAATCATCGCTCCCTTTAAACATCATATGTTCAAGGTAATGTGCCAAACCTGTTGTTTCAGGCGGGTCAAAAGTTGAACCTGCCCGAACAGCAATTAAAGTTTGTATACGCGGTGCATCCTTGTTATCAGTTAAATAAACTTTTAATCCGTTATCAAGAGTGTAAATTCTTGCTTTTAAAGGGTCGTTAGTTACAATTTCGAAAGTATAACCGTTTTTATCGGTAATCGTTTTTACTTTGTACTTGTTGGTAGTACATGAAAACATCAAGGTTACTGCAATAAGAATTGCAATCAAATTAAATTTTTTCATTTTAATTAATTTTAGTTAATAAAATTGATTTATGTATGGTTTCTTAAATAATTTTCAAACTTACTGATTTTCTGCTAAATTAATAAACTCTGAAAAAAATAATTTATTATTATATTGAACAAAATCACATGTAAGACC
>CAZREZ010000139.1:0-7670 GCA_964599115.1 uncultured Bacteroidales bacterium | reverse complement strand
TGTCCACTTGAAAGAATGCTCTTGAAATATGCAACCATTTTGTCCATTATACCTATTATCCCGATTATGATAGCTTCTTCTACAATTTCCACTAATCTCTATTAATCTCCTGTTTTCCGCATTGGGACATTCTAAACATAAATATTTATAAAGGATTTTTTTTAATTGTTCTTTTGGCTTGAACCAAAAGAACCAAAAGTTCAAGACTTCTTAGAATTTCCATAAGAATCTCTAAGCAGCAATAAAACCTCGCAATCCAAGTCGCTCACTTTTTTTTAGACCCATCCGTACGGACGAATTTGCAATAGGATCTGATTTTTGTGATTAATAATCAAAATAATAATTACTCACAAAGCAAACGGTTTTGAGCAAATAAACAGTTGTTGATTCTAATATCCATTAATTTCCATCAATTACTATCAATTACTATCAATTACTATCAATTACTATCAATTACTATTAATTACTATTAATCCATCTACTAATGTCATAATTTACTTACCTTTGTAAATATGATATGGCAATCATACATAAAAGGATTTAAAGCATTTTTGCAATTAGAAAGGTCTTTATCAGTAAATTCTGTTGATGCATATATTCATGATATTGAAAAATTCGTTCAATACTTAGATTGCCAAAAATTAAATATTACTCCCGAAAAAATTGAACTAAAACACTTACGTGATTTTTTAAAGTGGATTAATGAGTTAGGAATGAGTGCTAGGTCACAATCACGGATAATATCTGGAATAAAAGCTTTTTACAAATACTTGCTTTTAGAAGATATAATTACAGTAAACCCATCAGAATTACTTGAATCACCAAAAATCGGAAGAAAACTCCCTGACACTTTGAGTATTGAAGAAATAAACAAACTTATTGAAGCAATTGATTTGAGCAAACCTGAAGGTGTTCGTAATAAGGCAATTCTTGAAACTTTATATAGTTGTGGATTACGTGTTTCGGAATTAACAGGACTAAAAATATCAAATTTACATTTTAAAGAGGGTTTTGTTAAAATTATAGGCAAAGGTGATAAAGAAAGATTAGTGCCAATTGGAAACTCAGCTCAGAAGTATATTAATATTTACCTTGAAAATATCAGAAATCATTTAGCTGTAAAGAAAGATAGTGAAGATATTCTTTTCCTGAATAAAAGAGGTGGAAAAATATCAAGAGTGATGATTTTTATTATTGTAAAAGAACTTGTCGAAAAAATTGGTTTAAAAAAAACTATTAGTCCGCATACTTTCAGGCATTCGTTTGCATCTCATTTGGTTGATGGAGGTGCAGACTTAAGGGCAGTGCAGGAAATGCTGGGACATGAGTCAATTATAACAACAGAAATTTATACACACTTAGACCGTGAGTATTTGCGTGATGCTATAATGCGATTCCACCCAAGGGCAAAATGATGTTTTTATTGTCATTGTGTTTAACATTTTTTTACCACAGATTTTCACGAATTTTTACAAAGATTCTCACAGAAGTTTCATATCAAATAAGTTACTTATTTTGTTATCAATTCGTTTTGGCGGAAGACTTTTATCTTCAAGCCTGCCACGACATCCTAAGGTTTATCTGGGTTATGTTACTTAAACGGCGAATCAGTCTCTTTAGCCATGTGTTTATAAACCATTTTATCTAATAATTTTGGAAAGAATTTATTTAAAAGTACAGTCAATTTTCCCTGACTTGTTAAAATCAAAGTTCTTTTTCTTTTATCAACAGCGTGCCTGATGTGTCTGGCAACTTCTTCGGGTGTCATCATTTTATCTTCATCACGAGGGGATTCTCCTTGCTGTGATCCATCCTTACCAAGTGCAGTATTTCTGATGTTTGTTGAAGTAAAACCAGGACAGGCAATTAATACATGCAAGCCCTTTTTCAGGTTCTCAATTCGTATGGTTTCCAAAAATCCTTGTATTGCAAATTTTGATGCAGAATATCCTGTTCTTCCAGGCAAACCTTTGTAACCTGCAATTGATGATATGCCAACTATTGTTCCCTTGCTTTTTAATAAATAAGGCAAAGCATATTTTGTACAATAAACAGTTCCCCAAAAATTTATATCCATAAGTTGCTTGATGACTTTTAAATCAAGGTCTTCAAACAATGCTCTCATTGAAATTCCGGCATTATTGATTAAAATATCAATCCTGCCATATTTGTCAATAGTTTCAAGAATAAGGTTTTTACAATCGTTTTCTTTGCTTACATCCGTAATAACCGGTAAAACATCACAAGCTTTGTCTTTAAGATAATTTGATGTCTTTTCAAGTCTTTCAATATTTTTTTCAGCCATTACAACACATGCACCCGAAAAACAATATTCTTCTGTCAATGCTTTTCCAATCCCTGAAGAAGCTCCGGTAATGATAACAATTTTTTTATTCATTTTAATTCATTTAATTCGTTACGCAAATTTATAAAGAATTTAAATATTTTTCAAATTTTAATGTCAGGAATTAATACATTTGTATTTATAAAATAAAATTTCATGTTAACACAAAGGCAACTTTTTTTTGAATATTTGGCGCTTCCTTCCGCTAAACCTCTTGCACTTGAAATAATAAAAGCTGAAGGTATTTATTTGTTTGATAAAGACGGAAAAAAATATTTTGACTTGGTTTCCGGTGTTTCGGTAAGTAATATCGGGCACAGGCATCCAAAGGTAATTCAGGCAATCCATAAGCAGCTTGATAAATATATGCACCTGATGGTTTATGGAAAATATATTCAAACACCACAGGTTCGGCTTGCAAAGGTTTTATCTGATAATTTACCTGAAAAGTTAAATTCTACATATTTTGTAAATTCAGGAAGCGAAGCAGTTGAAGGTGCTTTAAAGCTTGCAAAACGTTTTACAGGAAGGTCAGAAATTGTTGCGTTTAAAAATGCGTATCATGGCGGAACACACGGAGCTTTAAGTGTTATGGGAAATGAAGATTTAAAGAATGCATTTCGCCCGCTTTTGCCGGGTATCAGATTTTTGGAATTTAATAATTTTCAGGATATTGATAAGATTTCTAAAAAAACAGCATGTGTTATTATTGAGCCAATTCAGGCAGAGGCAGGGGTAATTTTACCTGAAAAAGATTTTTTAAAAAATATCAGAAATAAATGTGATAAAACCGGTGCTTTATTAATTTTTGATGAAATCCAAATGGCATTCGGTAGGACAGGCAAGCTGTTTTGTTTTGAAAATTATAATATTGTTCCTGATATTCTATGCCTTGCCAAAAGTATGGGAGGAGGAATGCCGATAGGTGCTTTTATTTCTTCAAAGGAAATAATGAATTCATTAACCTTTAATCCCGAACTTGGCCATATTACAACATTCGGAGGGCATCCTGTTTGTTGTGCAGCAGCCCTGGCAAATTTGGAGGTTTTGAAAGAAGGCAATCTTATTAAGCAAGCAACTCAAAAAGGAGATTTATTCAAGGAAATTCTTCAGAAACATCCTTTAATAAAAGAAATTCGTAAGAAAGGTTTAATGCTAAGTGTTGAGCTTGAAAATTCTGAGCAAACAGATAAAGTAGTAAAATTGTTCATTGAAAATGGAATTGTAGTTGACAGGTTTTTATTCAGGAATAATGCTTTCAGGATAGCTCCGCCATTGATAATTTCTAAAGATGAAATTGTTAAAGTTTCCGATATTATTTTAAGCTGTTTAAATAAATTTAATTAATTAGTTATTAGGAATTTATAGATATTAATAGAAATTTATTGAGATTAAAGAAAAAAGTAATAAAATGGAAATGAGTTAAGGGTAACCATTTAGAGGAATATTCCAATATTACAGCATTCCATTATTCCATTTTTTCAATTGTTTATAAATCTCCACAGCTGATGCTTATAATTTTAAACTTGTTTTAAGAATAATAGAAATATTATCAAATAATTATGTCCGTATATTTACTTTCAGATGAATTAATTTTTCCTGATCCTGAGCTATCAAATGAAGATGGCTTATTGGCTGTTGGCGGGGATTTAAGCGTTGAAAGATTATTACTTGCTTACTCAAATGGTATTTTTCCATGGTATTCCAAAGAGTCTCCGATTCTCTGGTGGTCGCCCGACCCAAGAATGGTTTTATATCCTGAAAAGCTGAAAATCTCAAAAAGCCTTAAAAGTGTTATTAATAAAAATAAATTTCAGGTTAAATTTGATTTTGATTTTGAAAAAGTCATAAGTTGCTGTGCTGATGTTCGCAGAAAAAACGGAGAAAGCACATGGATTACCGATGATATGATAAATGATTATATTAATTTACATTTAGAGGGTTTTGCCCATTCGGTTGAAACGTATCATAATGGAAAGTTAGTTGGTGGACTATACGGAGTATCTATTGGAAAAACCTTTTTCGGAGAATCAATGTTCCACTTTATAAACGATGCTTCAAAACTTGCATTATATTTTTTAGTTGAAAGATTAAAATTATGGAAATTTGATTTTATTGATGTTCAGCAAGATACAAAACATTTAAAAAGTCTCGGTGCTGAATTAATCCCACGTAAAGTTTTTTTATCAATTTTGCATAAATCATTAAAGTATGAAACAAATAGAGGAAAGTGGTAGATTGATTTTTTTATATAAATGAAACTATTAGAATATTATATTAAATTAGTGTTTGTCTATAATGTCGAATAACATAATCAATTATGATATGCAAAAGTTTAGTTATTTATAAGTTGCTTGTTGCAAGTTAAACTTATAATTTGGGATTTTAAGCCGTAAGTCGTAAATCGTAATTCGTAAAAAAGATAAAACAATTATTTAAATTCTGTATATAACTTTAATTACATTAACATTATGGATGAAATAAATAAAAAATTTATGGCAAGGGCAATTGAATTAGCCAAAGAAAATGTTAATTCAAATAATGGAGGTCCGTTTGGTGCTGTTATTGTTAAAGATGGGAAAGTCATTGGAGAGGGAATTAATTCAGTAACAAAAACCAATGATCCGACTGCTCATGCTGAAATTTCAGCAATCAGACAAGCATGTAAAAAAATAAATTCTTTTAAGTTGGATGGCTGTGAGATATATTCAAGCACCGAGCCATGTCCGATGTGTTTGGGGGCAATTTACTGGGCATGTCTAAAAAAGATATACTACGCAACAACAAGAAATGATGTTGCTAAAGCTGATTTTATTGATTCTTTAATATATAAGGAATTTGAATTGCCGGAAAAAGCAAGGTCTATACCTTCTGAACAAATAATGAGAAAAGAATCGCTTGAAGTTTTAAAAGAATGGGAAAAAAATGATTGTAAGGTTGAGTATTAATCTTTAATTTTCTTAATTAAGGTTTTTTTTATATGTTGCATTTTTTTTTATATATTAGTTATTTGAAATCATGTAATTAATAATTTTAATTTATAATAACATCAATAAAATAAGGAGGGTATTATGTTTTACAAAAAAAATTTATTTGTTGCTGCACTGACTTTTACAGTGTTTTTAATAGCTTTATTTACCAATGCCCAGACGATTATTGTTGTGTTGAAACAACCACCACCAAACCAGTGGCATGTTGAGGATCTGTGGCAATTGACCCTTACAAACACTTCACAGGAACCTTACAACGTTTACCTGTATGGAACGGTAGAAGAAGCAGATGCGGGAATAATTTTTGAAGGAACGAGTGCTACGTTTGAACTATTACCCAATTATTCAGGACCTGTAAACCCAGGTGACCTGGAGCCAGTGGATGTAGGATATGTTAATGACGATTATGAGGATATTGTTCAAAGAACCGGCACACTTTCGGCAGGAACTTACACAATCTGTGTATATATTAAAAGTGTTGACGGAGAAGTTATGGGTTATGACTGCAAAATGCAGATAATTGCCCACCCTTCACAACCGGAACTTATAAATCCTGTTGATGAGGCAAATGTAACAGAAGAACTTCCGGTATTTTTATGGTTGCCGCCTATGCCTATGCTTGAGTTTGTAACTTATAATATTAAGATCGTTGAGCTTCTGGACGGTCAGACACCAATAGAAGCAACGGAAGCTAATCCCACCTGGTTTAAAGAAGCAGAAATCCTATCAACTTCTTTTCAATACCCCATTTCTGCAAGGCCATTTGAAGCAGGAATAAGCTATGCATGGCAGGTAACAGCAATATCAGACGATGGCTTTATGATTGGGGAAAGTCAAGTGTGGAGTTTTACTTATGGAACAGCGGTAGTGGTGATTTCTGAAGAGTTTTGGGTACTGGAGCTTATCTCTCCTTCAAATGATGAGAAAATAGATCCATCATCAACAAGCTTTGATTGGAAGATTAATGAAATCTCTCCCATAACCACATTTACTGATGAGACTCAATTATCGTACACTATAAAAATATGGCTTTTACCGGCCTTTTTAATTGAAATGATGCACGAATATGGCATTATTGAAAATGAAGAAGATTATCAAAGTATCTTTACTGACCCAGTTAAGAAATATTTATTATTCGAAAAAAAGGGAATAAAAGAAACCTCCTTCCGGTTTTCTGCAGAGATGTATAATCTATTTATACCCGGAAGTGCTTATGTTTGGCAGGTAATTGCTTATAAAGGTGATAGCCTGATAGGAAGCAGTGAGGAATTTCCTATGTTCACTATTTCTGAAGATTATAAAGCTTTTGAAGATGAATTTCCTTCGTTAGACTCACCCCTTGAAGACTCCATAACTCAAACTGGGTGCAAGGAGTTGAAAACTACAAAGCTTACTCTCGAATGGCAGGATGAAGTTAAAAAGTCAACCGGATCTAATTATGACACATTGACTAATATAACTCAAAGCCTTTCTATCAGTATAAAACCGCTTTCATGTAAACCTAAGATAGATAACGAATTCCGACAAGTCTCTAACAGTATTCTTGATGTTCCTCCTGATTTTAAAGACAATTCACCTAAAGATGATAATATATATTATAGTTTTAATCATGCTATTTATGCAGGCAATTGCACTTATATTTTAAGCTATACTATTTATAGTGATGCAGATTTTAAAAAAGAAATTAAAAAAATGTTTTCAAAGAGAAAGAAAAAGAAATTAAAAATACTGTCTAAAAATCTAAAACTGGTTTATGGTGCAATGTTCATTCCCGCAATTGCACCATGGAAAAAGGATGATTCTCTTCCTGATTTTGGACGGTCAAAAAAATATTTAGAGGTAGTACCAAAAATTTACAGCATGGATAACGTTAAAAAAAGTATAAAAAAACTCAAACAAGAACACCCTGACACATGGACTGTAAAATGGCTTGAATCTATATTTTATGTAATTGAACTAGGTAAATTTGGTTATGTCACAACCTTATGGGAAATTTGTGGATACTACCAACCCTGTTTTTCATGTAGTTATGCCGTGGCCAGTTATTCTATCAGTAGTCTGGGTAGTCAGGATCAATATATCAAGCGTAAGTGGTCGCTGGGAAATAAATCAGGCACGCATGAGAATAAAGGTAAGAATTATTAATTGATAAAGCTAAGTTTATACTATGTAAGTGATGAAATATCGCGAAATATATTTTAATCTACTTTTGATTTTTTTTACTGTAACGAGCCTCATTTTACCATGTACAATACTTGCTCAGAACGAGACATCTCCCATACAGTTCCATGGCAGTAATAAGCTTTTTGGACAATATGCTAACCGGCAGGGAACAA
>CAZREZ010000138.1:0-7698 GCA_964599115.1 uncultured Bacteroidales bacterium | reverse complement strand
AGTATATTGATTTGTTTTCGAAATTTAATGATTTAACAATATAAGGTGTATAAAATATTTTATCCTCCAGATATTTGATGTCTTTTTCGCCAGGGGTGATTTCGGCTTCTGTTAAAATATATTCTGTGTCTTTACATAAGCGAATCTCATCAACTAATTGATTAAGTGTCACTTTTCTTAACTCTACTTCTGTTATTTCCTCTTCCTCAATAATTTCTTCTTCAACTTCTGGCTGAGCATTAATAAACTGAAAATTGAGAAAAATAAATAAAATACCAAGAAATAAATTTTTGTTAAAATACATTGGTTATTGATTGTTTAATTGTGGAGATTTTTTTTATTTAAAACGTATAAACTAAAAGCTAAACATCAAATTTTTTATTTTCACGGTTTATCAATTGAGATGTAAATATAATTGGATTCAACAACTTTATCTTTTGATTTTAAATTTTGTAACCAGTATTGAAAGTCTACAGATGAAATTGATTTCGGTAAGGAATATCCCGCAGCAATATCGTTTGGCGAAAGCAGTTCGTGTGTTTTGTCTTCAAGCAAAGGTTTTGTAAAATGTTGAGATGAAAAAATCACATAAATTTTATTCAGGTCGCTTTGCGATTCGGCATACAATATCTGTTCGTCAATTTTGTGCTTTTCATTCATATAATCATGAGAAGCGGAAAAAAAGATATATTCTTTATCAGCTTTTACAGGAAAATAATTTACCAATGATGAATTTTTGTAAGGTAAAAGCCGGTATGTATTTTTTCCGTCATCCAGAAAAATATTTATATAACCGTTAACCGGACTTTTGAAATACAAATAGAGATTTTCGTCTTCTAAAAATTCTTCAGTTTTACATTTTAATTCAGTGCAATCCAGTGTATATACTTCAAAACTTATCTTCGGGGCTACCATTTCCCTGATTTTTCCTTTAATTGTGCATTTATACCAAATTTCTCCATCACGGTTAATTAATTCATAATCAGGCCCGCTTAATGTTTTCAGCCATTCGCCGTTAACGTATGAATCGGCGATTGTATTAAAAACCATTTTGGTTTCAACTTTCTCTCCGTTTGTTTGATTTTTTATAAGCGTTCTGTTACCCTGAATAATAGCACTACCGAATGTTTTTTCAATAGCGTCTATTTTGGCTCGCTCCATTGCCTCACGTTTTACATCGTCAATGGTCATATTTGATTCCTGCCTGATCAATGCTTCACCTGTAGCGGTTTTGGTTTTTTGGGCAAATGATGTTAAACAAAGTAAAAAAATAAAAAATAATGATAAAATGGTTTTCATAATGATATAGTTTAAAGTTAACTTACCCGACGAATTTAAGGTTACAGTTTATTTATATTTATTTTTTAACGTCAAATGTCAGATGTCAAATGTCAAATGTTTCATGTTTTTGATTTCTTATTACTTTTAGTTGTTGCGATAGATTTAGCAATAATTTTTATAAGTTCTGTATTTTCTTTTAATAAGAATATAAAATCAGCATCTGTTGATTGCACCATTTTAGCTTTTTCTATCAGTCTTATCCAAAATAATGATTCGCGTAATTCTTTTAAAGATACTTCCCGCTTATGAATAAAATCCCTTGTACTTTGTGCTGAATGTGATTCTTCATAATTAGCCCCTGATGAAGTACCTGAGCGGAATAGTTGACCATAAACATGCTTTCCTTCAAATGTCTTGTTAAGCTTTTTACCAAGAATAATAATTCTTGCAGCAAACTCTAAAAATCGTTCTGAAATTTCTTCTCTCATAATACACTTTTAATTAATGTCAAATATTTCATGTATATAATTTGACATCTGACATCTGACATTTGACATCTGACATTTGACATCTGACATCTGACATCTGACATTTGACAACTGACTATATAATTATTTTCTGTACCCAAATGCCCGAAAATAAAAAATAAGACACTAATCTTATTTTATCTCGGTTTTCAGATTTATCTTTTTTTGTGTATGGTCATCATCATAATCAAGAAGCAGGTCTCCGGAATTTTTATAAAGTTTGACAAAATTCATATCATACCAGATATTGTTTTTTCCAACATAAATCCCTGAAAAAACATCTAGCTGAGCATTACCGCTTTTATAATGAGCAACCTTAATTCTTGCATTATTATTAATTTTAATCTTATTGAAAATTAATGATTTGCCGTCATTTATTTTGATAGTAATTATCCCACCTGAATTTTTCATGAATGTCATTTTGCCAAAGCTGTTATAAAAGTCAGTGGCGAGATTTTTAAAATCAGGGTTGTGTTTATCTAATACTTCTTGCACGGAAATGCCGGGAATCTCAAGAGCATTAATTTTTAATAGTTTCATGGCGGCAAACAGTCCGGCAATAGTTTTTTCGTAATCTTCATTCAGCAGCTTATCGTTTTCTGATTTTAAGCTTGATGAAGGGTTGAATTTTATTCCGGCGTCATAGCTCATCCTGTTTATATTCATTCCTGTTGTCGAAAAGAACGAACCTGTGATATAAACATTTCCTGAGTTGTCAAGTGCTAAACCATAATTTTTGAAATTTTCTGTTTCGTTATATAGTTTTGCCATTGTTTTTGTTCCTTCTCTGTCAAATTTAGCAGCAAACATAAAGTTCACCGAATGGTCAAGTTTGTCAACACCGGCTTTATTTGCCCATATCAAATCTCCATCTTTATTGAATTTTGCAACAAATACATCACTTTGCCCTGTTGTTTGCAGTTTGCTTCCGGCAAAATTTAAATCTTCATTAAATGTACCGCTGATGAAAATATTATCTTCATTATCCAATTTCAAATTATAAGCAATATCATTTCCTTTACCAGTAATACTTTCAGCCCAGATAACATTCCCGTTTTTATCATATTTTGCAATAAAAACATCTCTTTCCCCATTATTGCCGGATAGTATTTTTCCATTGAAATTAGCCTTTGCTGCGAAATATCCGGTTACATAAGCATTCCCTTGTTTATCAAAACCTATGTCATCTTTATTATCACCTCGGAATCCATCCGCTTTTCTCACCCATTCCCATACTTTTTCCTGTTCAAGACGGTTATTCTGAAGATTTTTTAATTCAATAATTTTGGGTTTGGTTTTGCTATATTCAGGCATTATCAAACCGGCAGGTGCGTTAATAAATGTTGGATCGGCAACAGTATATTTTTTCCCTTTATATTTTATGTAATCTCCTTCTACATCATCATTAAAATTAACAGCTGTAGCCATATGCCCTTCATATTCCAAACCAATAACTTCCAATCCCAATAATTCTTTTACCAAATACGAAAATAATACTGAGCGGTCTTCACAATCGGAATATGGGTAATAAATAACTTCCTCAGGGAAATAGAATTTTTCATATCCGAAATACTCCTGATCGGTTTTATATTCAAATGCAGTCTGAACGAATTTTAACAGGAAATTTACAGCTTCTGCTTCGGATTTATCTTTAACAATAGGACGCAAATTTTCAATTATCGATTCTTTTGCCTCCGGCGATATTGCTGCGTCAAAATAAATTTTAATATCAGCCAAAGGATAATCTTTATAAAAATCAATAACATCGGGTTTGTAATTTATTTTTATCAGATATTCCTCTCCTTTATCTTTAAATTTTAAAGCTTTTTGACTGATATTGCTTCCAACATTTATCGGATAATATAAATTAAGATCCAAAATAATGTCTGTTTCGGGAAAGTCTTTATCAAAAGTTTGAATATTTTCAATTTTTTTATTTAAAAGATAATATTTCAAATCGTTAAATAAATAGTAATTTTTTCCGTAAATGATATTATTTGAAGGCAGCATTAAAAAAACCTCATTATCTTTAAAAGCAACTTTAGCTTTGTATCTTGAGCGTGTAAGTAAGAACCATGTTAAAAGATTTGTTCCGTTTTCCGAATCCGGGTATATCCGGCTTGAAATATCTTTTATTAAAACATAATATCCCCAGTCGTTTAGATTATAATCTTTCTTAAAATTCTGCAACTGGTCAACAAAATGATTGTAATTGGCTTCACTCATTTTATCCCAATAATTGCTGATTGCGATTTCATTTATTGAATCTGGAATATCAAGCTTAAAATTTTTATCATAATTATATTTTAATTCAGATCCGTAAAAATTGATTTTATCAGAAAACTTTTCAAAATTTTCAGGCTCAATTTTTTTCACTCCTGGCAACTCAGGTGGCAATTTTTGGATAATATTCGGACTTATAGGTGAGAGATATTTTAATTCTACCTGTGAAGTTTTATCTTTTTCTTTATCATATTTGGGAGCTACTGGGGGCTTTGGCTCTTTTTTACGTTTATCTGCTGCAAAAAGGTCGTATTCTTCCCATGCTTGTTTAAGATAATCCGAAAATTCTTTATCAATTTGCTTAACATAATTATTGAATTTTTCTTCATTTTTCTTTTTAAAATCTTCATATTTCCCCTGCATTTGTTTTTTTATTTCTTCATAAGTCTGGGAAATTGCCGATATACCTGAGAAGAAAAATATAAGCGCTATAAAAAGCCGGAAAAAACCGTTATTATATTTCATTTTAAAAGTCCATCAAAGAATCAATTTTATCATGTGCAAGTTTGGTTTGTTCTTCAAGTTGCTGTCTTACAGCTTTTTTAGCTGATTCAACTGCCATTTCCGAATTATAACCGATTTTTACCCAAATTTCCACATTCTTTTTAACAGGCCGATATATTTCAACCAGGGTAAGTACTCTGCCGATTTCCTGTGCAATGAAGCTTTTTGAACCTGCAACAACTTGTGTAACGGATGCAGCATCTTCATTATTTAATTGTTTGTTTCCAACACTGCCTTCAATTAAAGCTGCAATGCGCGTTTCAATTTGTCCGGCAAGGTTTAGTTTTGCCATTTCTAATGCCTGTAACTTGGCTGCCGTCTGTGTTTCACCAACAGCTTGTCCGTCTGATATGAAATATAAAGGATATCCTTCATCATCCTCTTGATATTGTTTCATCCATGCTTTTTCCATTTGTTTTTCCAAAGGTAAAGAGCCGGGATTAACTTTGTATCCTTCTTTTTTAAGTTTTTTAGCTTCTTTGCGTGCTTCTTTGGTAGCTTTTTGTTTGATCTCTTTTTTTAATTCTTTGTCGCTTTGTGCAAAACTATTAATTGGTTGTGCCAAAGCAAAGCATAAAAATGCAAGCATTAAAAATGCTAATGATAATTTTTTCATGATTGATTTGTTTTTGGTTAATAATGAATTAATTCTACAAATATGCGTTTTTTTTTTAATTATTTAAAAGAAATTTATTTATGAAGATTTTTTACCCCCTCTAAATCTCCCCCTGCGAACAGGGGGAGACTTTCTTTAGCCCCTCCCTGTTCTCAGGGAGGGGTTGGGGTGGGTAAAAATATAAATTAATTAAATTTAATAAACTGATTCTTTATTAGTTTCGAAATTCAGATTTAAAGCACCTACTTCATCCTCCATCCTTCCCAATCATTTATTACATCATTACTAATATTCACTTTCGGGTCCTGGTCTTTCCGGTTTATCTTTAATGATTCTATTGAGACCTTATTATTAATGTATTCGGATAATTCACCATAAGTAACATCTCCACCGGTATCCTGTAATTTTTTCAAAAGGAAATAAGTGAAAATACCATGTTGTTTTTTCTTGTAAGGCAGAGCTGATTGCTCCCCGCTGCTTGCAGTAAACACAACCATATTACCTGAAATAGTATTTTTCTTTGGTTTTATTTTTGTTAATCGCCCCTCTAACAATCCCAATTCACGCCCGCCACCGCTAAAACAAGCATCCAAAAAAACTGTTATTCGTTTTGCTCCGCAATCACTGAATTTCTTAAATATATCCGAAAGTTTTATTGCCATGCTTAAATCAGTAGCATTAACATCAACAGGCATCAGGTAAGGTATTTTTGTTTTTTCATCAGGAAAACCATGACCGGCATAATAAAATATCAGCTCTGCATTACCGCCGATTTTTTTGATTATTTTTGTTACCAGTTCAATATTTTGATTCATTTTACCTGCTGTTGCATCAGTAAGGAAATAAATATTTCCTTGTTCAACACCAAGTGTTCTCTCCGCATATTTTTTAAATATTGAAGCATCATTACGTGCAAATTCAACATTTATTTCCGAACTTAATCCTGTTTGAAAACTTTGGTAATCTTCATTGCCGATAATTAAAGCGTAACGGTTGGAGTTTTTAGCCGGGTTGTAAGGGATATTTTTATCAATTTCTGAAGAAAGAGACGCAACAGTTATATCAGTTTGTTTTCGCTCCTTACCCTGTATAGTTAGCTTGTTTTTTGATACTGCCTGATTAAGTGCCAGCTCAATAGTTTTATTTTCCCCATATTTTTTATAACGCTCGCTGAGTTTAAAACTTAACGGGATTTTACTTGCAGAGTAATTATTGGTTGCTATTAATGAATAGCTGATAATTTTTGTGCTTCCTGGAGCAAGATTGTCTATATTTTCAGTTTGGTTACCCGAAAGGCAAAACATATTTACAGGAACTGTAAGCGAAATATTTATGTTCTCGGCATTACCCTGACCAACATTTTGTATCAGCAATTGTACTTCAAAAGGTTTTTTCTTTAAAAGTACTGAACCCGACTGACTTGTAACAGTATAATCAGCGATCTTAACAACAGGGTTTTGAAATGCGCGTGTGCTCACTTCAATAAATACAGGGTCAATTCCAAATCCGTTTGCTTCTTCTATTGTAATTGAAAAGCCGGCTTTACTATCCTTTAATTGCATTTTTCCCTGTATTGGAATTTCAACAATTTTTGTTTCTCCTGTTTTTAAAGTACCGAGATTAATAACTGAATTAAAATTTAATCCCTGTATATTGTATGTTTCTTTAATAACAGCTTTTAAGCTAAGACCATCACCTTGTCCGTCATTATGGATTTGAAATTTAATGTGTGTGCTTTCATTAGCATCAATCATTTTGTTGCCGTCGTTATCAGTAAACTGCAATGAGCTTTCCACTATTGTAAGATAAGGCGGCTTAGGCGGGTCTTTGCTGATATAGAAACTGTAATTATCACTTTTGCCTTTAATTTCCTGTGCCTGTATGCTTGAAAACAAGCAAAAAGCTAAAATAAGAATTATGTATTTTTTCATTTTATTTAGATTAATATGATTTGGTTTTCAAATATACAAAAAATTTATTATTTATTGCAAGTATTAGGCTTTTTACTGTTTTTTACCCCCACTAAATCTCCCCCTGCGAACAGGGGGAGACTTTCTTTAGCCCCTCCCTGTTCGCAGGGAGGGGTTGGGGTGGGTAAAAAATATTAATTATTCATCAACAATATTCAGAATCCTTCTTAGTCCTGTAAAAATGGCTCTTTCTAGTGTGGTGTATTCTTCATCTGCAAGAAATATGTCTTTCATATCTTTAAGTATCCGGTCTTTAGAATCAATATCATTGTAGTATTCTTCCCTGAACGAAATTATAGTCTGTAGCCGTTTGTAGTCATTGGCTTTTTCAAAAGCTTTCCTGATTGTTTTATAAACATCCTTATCCACTTTAGAGAATAATATTTCTTTTTCCTCTTTTTTTACCGTGAAATCTGCATTTGCAGCATATAAAAGCAGGTAGGCAAGAAACTCATTATAGGTCCAATTTGGTTTTTGTTGCGACATTTGATTAGATTTTAAATTAAATTATTATTTT
>CAZREZ010000137.1:0-7736 GCA_964599115.1 uncultured Bacteroidales bacterium | reverse complement strand
AAAAGAAGATACAAAATTACCATTGATGTATATGCCCGATTGTTTAAAAGGAACTATTGATTTAATGGAGGCAGATTTTTCAAAATTAAAACATCATAATGATTTTAATGTTGGAGCAATGAGTTTTACAGTTGGCGAACTTGCTGACTCAATCAAAAAATATATTCCTGATTTTGAAATTAAGTACGAGCCGGATTTCAGGCAGGCAATTGCCGATTCATGGCCTAATTCGGTAGATGACAGCGCTGCTCGTGAAGAATGGGGCTGGAAACCAAGCTACGGCCTTGATTCAATGACTCAGGATATGCTGAAGGTTATTGGTGAGAAGTATAAGAAGGGATTGATATAATGAGTACAGAATAGAAAGCCATTTTTTATAATAACAAGGGATAATGGAATGTCCATACGGATTCCCTTGGGTCAATGGAATGATGAGGGTTTCAAATATTCAATCGTTTATATGTTTTTAGACCGGACTCATTTAATACTGATTAGTAACAATAAATTTTATTGTTTGAAAAATACAGGCAGTTAGGAAAATTTCTTGACTGCCTTTTTTTTGTAATTTTGTAAAAAATAATAATTATGAATATTGTTTCACTGGTTTCGGGTGGCGTTGACAGCTCTGTTACAATTCCTTTATTAAAAGAACAAGGATTTGAACCTGTTATTTTTTATATAAAAATAGGAATGGAAAACGAGCCGGGTTATGTTGATTGTCCGGCCGAAGAAGATATTGAGATCACTTCTTATATTGCTAAAAAATACGGATGTAAACTCGAGATAGTTTCTTTACAGGAAGAATATTGGGACAGGGTAATTGATTATACTATTCAATCTGTAAAAAAAGGATTGACTCCTAATCCTGACGTGATGTGCAATAAATTAATAAAATTTGGGAGTTTTGAAGAAAAATACGGAAAAGATTTCGATAAAATCACAACTGGTCACTACGCAAATATTATTGAAAAAGACAATATAAATTATCTTGGAACTGCCGCTGATAAAAGAAAAGACCAGACATATTTTCTCGGACAAATAAATCAAAAACAGGTAAATAAA
The DNA here is from genome assembly GCA_964599115.1 of uncultured Bacteroidales bacterium. GTDB lineage: Bacteria > Bacteroidota > Bacteroidia > Bacteroidales > JADFUO01 > JADFUO01. Next base: position 6,674 of record CAZREZ010000137.1, on the reverse strand, counting down.
TTAATGTTTCCAATAGGTGGGCTTATTAAAAGTGAAGTTAGAGATATTGCTAAAAAAATAAAACTGCCAAGTGCCCACCGCCCGGATAGTCAGGGGATTTGCTTTTTGGGTAAGATAAATTACAATGAATTTATTAAAAGATATGTGGGTGAAAAAAAAGGAAAAATAATTGAATTTGAAACAGGGAAAGTATTGGGAATCCACAATGGCTATTGGTTTCATACAATTGGGCAGCGAAAAGGACTGGGACTTAGCCAGGGTCCTTGGTTTGTTGTGAAAAAAGACACAAGGGAAAATATTATTTATGCTTCACAGGGGTATGACCCTGTAGCTCAGTATGAAGACGAGATCCTTCTTGCAGATTTCAACTTTATAAATGGCAAACCCGATAAAGATTATTCTACTCCTAAAAAAATAAAATTCAAAATTAGGCATACTCCTGAGTTTACTTCAGGAACATTGGTTAAAGAAAATACAATCTATAAAATAAAATCAGATGAAAAAATTGCTGGTATTGCGGCAGGACAATTTGGGGTGATTTTTGATGTAGAGGAACAAATCTGCTTCGGAAGTGGGATGATTTGTAATGATTGGCTTAATAAAGGTTAAAGTTCGTTAGATTATGATTTTATGATCCGACGTGGCAGAGAAGTAAAACTATTTAGTGTCGGTCTATAAAGTCCGAAAGTTTAAATAATTATTAAAAATCACAAACTTCAAGCACCAAAATACAAATAAATCTCAATGAACGAAATCTCAATATTCAAAGCTATTTTGAAAATCCATAAGGATAAGTTTTGATTATTGATATTTGGAATTTATTTGTTATTTGCTTTTTGTTATTTGGTGCTTTAATTCAAAATTTGTCTGACTTTATGGACGAACACTATTTAGTTAACCAAGTCTGGTATTTATCATTTATCACTTTAGATTTTCTTTAAAATTTCATTGTACCTTTGAAGACATGAAAATTTTAATCATTGAAGATGAATTGGATTTACTTCAGGAAATTAAGGAATTTCTGGGAAAAGAGGGTTTTGTTTGCGAAACAGCTCATGATTATCTTAGTGCCGATGAAAAGATATGGATATATCATTACGATATTGCAATTGTTGATATTACTCTCCCCGGAGGAAGCGGGTTGCAATTGATTGAAAAGCTCAAGCAAATCCACCCCGATACAGGCATCCTGATTGTATCTGCAAAAAATTCACTTGATGATAAATTAACAGGGCTGGATATCGGAGCAGATGATTATATAACCAAACCATTTCACCTTGCAGAACTTAATTCAAGGATTAAATCTGTTTTACGCAGAAGAAAATTTGAAGGTGCGACAGAAATTGTTTTTAATGAAATTGCTAAATAAAATAAATATCCGATACCTTCTGTTTTCTATAAGTGTATTAATTTTACTGGGAATAGTTATCTACTTTGTTTTATCTTATATTATTTCTGAAGAGTTGGATGAGAAACTATTGAATATTCAAAAAACGGCCACGGCTCAAATAAAAAACGAAAATCAGATTCCTGTTATCAAACCATATATTGAAGTTGTTGAAGTAGCATACAAGCAGGAGCAATCTTATTTTTCTGACACCATAATTGAAATTTTACATGAGAAAGAATGGGAAGAATTCAGGCAACTGATATTAATTAAAACGATTAATGGTAAAACATACAAAATAATAGTAAGGGAGTCTAAACTGGAATCGCTTATTAACGGTAATGGATTAAATACAAAACAATTAGGGAAAGTGAAATCAATTTATTCTTCTGTTCACCGCCTATCAAGATTTAACAAAAGCCTTTTATTATTAACCAAAATAGAGAACAAGCAATTCAGAGATGATGAAGAAATAAGTGTCAGGAAAGTAATTGAAGAAAAACTGATTGAATTTCAGGAATTAATAGGTCTTAAAAAACTGCAACTTGAAACTAACTTGAATGAAGATATTTCAAAGGTTATGAGTCCGTCATTAGCAGACTTGCTCGTTAACAACCTTATCTCTAATTCAATCAATCACAATAAAGAAAAAGGCAAAATAAAAATTGAAATAAAAGAGAGACAATTATCTATTTCAAATTCAGGCGACACACAACTTTCAAATTCCGGGAATATCTTCAACCGTTTTTATAAAGAGAATGCATCTTCGAAATCGGTTGGCTTAGGACTGGCTATTGTAAAAAAGATTTGTGATACACATAACATAAAAATTACATATTCATTTAAGGAAACCATGCATTGCTTCATGCTTGATTTATGACTTTAAAATTCCTTTAGATTCTGGTTTTATATTTGTATTGTAATAATCATTAAAAAAAGTAAAATTATGAAAACATTAAAATCATTAACACTAATAACCCTGGTTATTGGAATGTTTAGCTTTACAGCTTGCGGACAAAAAAAAGATGTTCCACAAAAAGTAAAAACTGCTTTCACTCAACAATTTCCAAATGCTCAAAAAGTAAAATGGGACATGGAAGAAGAAAATGAATGGGAAGCCGAGTTTAAAATGAATGGTAAGGAAATGACAGTCTGTTACGACAATACAGGAAAATGGCTCGAAACCGAAGTTGAAGTAAAAATTAAAGATCTTCCGGCTGAAATATTCAAAGCGATTAACATGAAATTTGAAGGCTTTGAGATAGAAGAAGCGGAAAGTATTGAAAAGCCCGACTTTAAAGGATATGAAATCCTGCTTGAAAAAGAAGAAACAGAGGTGGAAATATTAGTTACTTCAGATGGTAAACTTACTATTAAAGATGTTAAAGTTGAGGTTGAGGAAGAGGAAGATGATGGGGACGATGATGATGACGATGACGACGATGATGATGATGATGACCATGAAGGTAATGACGGGAATGATAATGAAAAAGTTGAATAACAATTAGTATTATATCAATTGTATAAAAATAAAGGTCTTCTATATTTTTAGAAGACCTTTTGTTTAATACTAATTTAATGTGATTTTCGTAATTGGAGTTTTGCGAAAGTTTTGTATTTTTATCAAAAAAAATAAAAAACATAAATCCAATAAATATGAAAAAACAATTAATCTTATTAATCTTATTATTTGCCATAATTACATCGGCGAATGCAATAAATTTCGAAGAATTCTTTCTCAACAAAACTATGCGTTTTGATTATTTTCATACTGGCAATGCCAATGAAGAGCATTTTGCTTTTGATGAAATTGTGTGTGACGGTATCTGGGCCGGCAGTAAAACAAAACTTATTGATAAGCTAAGATTAGGAAAATATTTTTACGAAGTTATTGATGCTCAAACCGGTAAAATTATTTATTCCCGCGGCTTTGCAAGTATTTACAGTGAATGGGAAACAACCCGTGATGCAAAAGAAAATTGGGGCGTTTATCATGAATCAGTACGTTTTCCATGGCCGAAGAAAAATGTAAAATTTATTCTTTACAAAAGAAATCTTCACAACACATTTGATAAAGTCTGGGAATATTCAATCAACACAGATGCTTACAGGGTTAATCCCGCTGAGATAAAAGATTTTTACAATGTTTATCCCGTTATTGTGAACGGTGATCCTGAAAACATGGTTGATATCGTTATTCTTGGTGAGGGATATACAAAAAACGAAATGAATAAGTTTCATAAAGATGCCGAACGTTATGCTAAGGTATTATTAAGCACCGAGCCATTTGCTTCGAGAAAAGATAAATTTAATATCCGTGCGGTTGAGACTCCTTCTCCAGATAACGGCGTAAATCATCCTCATCAGGATATTTATAAAAGGTCTGCCCTTTCGGTAAGTTACGGAGCATTTGATTCTGAACGTTATGCTCTTGCTTTTGACAATAAAACAATACGAAATGCAGCTTCAGCAGTGCCTTATGATTTTACTGTTATTTTGATGAACGACAGCATTTATGGTGGTGGAGGTATTTATCGCCTGTATATTACAGCTGCTGCTGATAATGCTTTTTGTAATTATTTATTTGTTCATGAATTCGGGCATCATTTTGCAGGACTGGCTGATGAGTATTACACTTCTGCCACAGCTTATGATATGGCATCGGATATTATTGAGCCATGGGAACTGAATGTTACGACCCATCCCGATAAGGAAACAATAAAATGGAAAGGATTACTTACTCCAGACACTCCGATACCTACTCCATGGGAGAAAGAAAAATATGACGAATACAGCATTGAAATACAAAAGAAACGCCATGAGATGCGAAAAGCAAAAACTCCGGAAAGTATTATGGAGAAATTTTTCATTGATAAAAAAGAATGGGATAATGAATTACTCGGAAATATGAAATATTCCGGTTGCGTTGGAGCTTTTGAAGGAGCAATGTATATGTCGGAAGGAATGTATCGCTCGGCACCTAATTGTATTATGTTCACCAGATATGATGAATTTTGCCCGGCTTGTGAGAGAGCAATTAATTTGGTTATTGATCAATATACAAAATAGCATTTTAAGTACTTAATCCGTCTATAAAGCATGATTTTTTAATTACTCTTTAAATCACAAATGACAAGCACCAATATTCAAATAAATCTCAATGACCTAAATCACAATATTCAAAGCGGTTTTGAAAATCCATCCATACGGATTTGCTTCGTTCCGTATGGACAAGTTTTGATCATTGATATTTGGAATTTATTTGTGATTTGTTTTTTGCTATTTGGTGCTTTAATTTAAATTTTTTTACTTTAAGGACAGATACTAATTAATTATACAAAATAGATTATGGAAAACTTTATAGCATATAATCCTACCAAATTGCATTTTGGGAAAGATGTAACGGATAATTTAGGGAAGACAATTGAAAAATTCGGCAAAAGGGTTTTGTTTGTTTATGGTGGCGGATCAATAAAAAATAACGGCATCTATGATAAAATGATTAGTCAACTAAAAAGTATTGATGCTGTGATTTTTGAATATTCAGGAATAAAGCCAAATCCTGTTTATGAAGATGTTGATGCAGCTGCAAAACTTGGCAGAGATAATAATATTGATGTGATTCTTGCTGTTGGTGGAGGAAGCGTAATTGATTCGGCTAAGATAATTTCAATTACTATTCCTGTAAAAAATTCTTCATGGGATTTTTATAAAGGAAAAACAGAACCCAAAAGTGCTATTACACTGGTTTCCGTTCTCACCCTTGCTGCAACAGGAACAGAGATGAATCCATTTGCAGTACTTCAAAATAACAAAACAAAACAAAAGCTTGGTTGGGGAAATAAATTACTTTATAACAAACATTCTTTTCTTGATCCTCAGTTCACTTTTTCTGTTTCCCTGAATCAAACTGCCTATGGAATAGTTGACCTGACAGCTCATTGTCTTGAAGCGTATTTCGGAGAAGGAGAAGCTACATTATCCGACCGTTTTGTTTTTTCTATTATCAATGAAGCAATTGAATACGGGCCAAAGCTTCTTGATAAGCCGAATAATTATGAGCTCAGAGCAAAAATTATGTATGCCGCTACAGCAGCCTTAAACGGATTAACACTTAATGGAAGAAAGTCCGGCGATTGGGGAGTACATTCAATCGGGCATACACTTTCTGTGCTTTATGATATACCTCACGGGGCTTCACTTTCAATTGCTTACCCAGCATGGCTAAAATTTCAAAAGAGAAATATTCCGGACAGAATTGCTGAACTTGGTAAAAATATTTTTAATGTTAATACACCTGATGAAACAATAACTGCTTTTGAAGCATTTTTTAAATCAATTGAATGTCCGCTAAAGATTAGTGATGTTGGTATTGAAAAAAATAACAAACAAATAATTTTTGATGGAATGAATTCAAATAAAGTTGATGGAATGAATTACAAAATAAATCCTGAAGATTATTTAAATATTATTGATTTAATGTTTGTTTAATTTAATTTTTTAAACTCAATATAGTGTTATAAAAAAATTCATTACATTTGTTTCATGTCTCTATTATAATACTTTATGAAATTTTATTTTTTATCCATATTGTTTCTTTTGTTCCTTTCAATAGGAAATTTGTTGGCACAATTTCCTGCGTTTCGCAATTATACAACTGATGACGGACTTCCCAGTTCAGAAGTGTATTTTATTATTCAGGATAAAGAAGGATATATTTGGTTTGCTACCGATATGGGTGTAAGCCGTTTTGATGGATATCATTTCGAGAATTTTGATATTCAGAAAGGCTTGCCCTCGAATACAATTTTCGAAATTTATGAAGACTATAAAGGCAGAATTTGGTTTTCTTCTTTCTCTGGAGAGCTTTCTTATTATTATAATGATACAATAATACAATATCCTTATAACGATAAATTAGTAGCACAATTTACAGAAAGTCCATTGGTTATTAAAGGCGCTTTTTTTGTTGACACTTCTGATAAAATTACAATGGGATTGTTTAATCAGGGTATTTTTGAAGCTTATCCCAACGGAAAGATAATTAATAAATATTCTAAAAATACAATTAGTGATGTCATACATTTAATAGTTGATAATAAAAATGAAAAATCATATGTTTTAACTTATTATCAAAGTAAAACAAAACAATTAAAAATATTGGATTATACATTTTTAGGGATATGGAAGGATGATGATCTATTGAAATTAGATAATGATATTTTTATTCGTAAAGCAGGGGCAAGATCAAGTTTAATACAAAAAGATAATGGACATTATATTTATG
>CAZREZ010000136.1:6001-7747 GCA_964599115.1 uncultured Bacteroidales bacterium | reverse complement strand
CTTTATGGACAGATACTAATAAGCATGAATAACCGCAAAGTGCGCAAAACAAGCGCAAAAGGTCGCAATGTAAATCGGTTGTATTACAGATTACTTTTTTTCTTTTTATAGCTTCGTTTTGATATTTTATTGTATTCTTGTTCAATATAAAAATAATAATAAAGTTTCTCAAAATGAAATTCAAAAAAATTTTTACAACGACTATTCTATGTATAGCTACTACTATTACCTGTTTTGCAATTACTTCAATTTCAGGATATTCAACTGTCAGGATGTGGGAAGAACCATTAATAATTCCTACTTATGAAGTCGGCAAACCTGATCCAAATCCCCGGTTCTATGCAGGCAGGGCATATCAGGGGGCACAGGGGCGCATTTATCCCTATCCTATGCTGGACAGGTTGACAGACAATCGTAAGGATATATCCTACAACGCAGTTTATCTTGAGAACGAATATATTAAAATTTGTGTGCTTCCCGAGATAGGCGGTCGCATTTTTTATGCAATAGATAAAACCAATAAGTATGATTTTCTTTACCACCAGCATGTAATTAAACCCGCTCTTATTGGAATGTTAGGCGCATGGATTTCAGGAGGTATCGAGTGGAATTTTCCCCACCATCATCGCGCCACAGTTTTTATGCCGATAGATTATACATTGCAGGAAAATCCTGACGGCAGCAAGACCATATGGATGAGCGAGATAGAGATCCGGCACGGGATGAGATGGGTCATCGGGATAACGCTCTATCCGGGCAAATCCTATTTTGAGGCTACTTTCAAATTTATCAATCGCACGCCGGTAATACATTCCTTCCTATACTGGGCTAATGTTTCTACACACGCAAACCCGGATTATCAGGTAATTTTTCCTCCGGGTACCGGATATGCAACATACCATGGGAAAAACGCGTTTGCACATTGGCCGGTTTCACACGAAGTTTACAGGGGAATCGATTATTCAGAAGGTGTGGACCTCAGTTGGTGGAAGAATCATCCATCGCCAATATCCTTCTTTGCATGGAACTATGAAGACGATTTCTTAGCCGGTTATGACCATAAAAAAGATGCAGGTATTGTTTACGTAGCAAATCATCAAATTGCTCCCGGCAAAAAGTTATGGGAATGGGGACCGGGTCCGCGGGGCAGGATATGGGATAAAATTTTAACCGAAACCGACGGGCCCTATGTAGAGCTCATGGTTGGCGCCTATTCCGATAATCAACCTGACTACAGTTGGTTGCAGCCTTACGAGACAAAGACAGTTGACCAGTATTGGTATCCTGTCCGTCAGATGGAAGGAGTGAAAAACGCCAATCTAAAAGCCGCAGTTGATCTAAAAGTTACTCCTGAAAATATTGCCGTGATCGGATTCAATACAACATCCGCTTATGAAAATGCAAAAGTATTGCTGAAAGCCGGCGATGAAGTGATTTTTCAGCAAGAGACAAAGATAAGTCCCGATAAACCTTTTCAGAAAAAGATACCTCTTCTTTCCAGTATTAGTGAGGAAGATTTGCAGGTATCATTGCTTTCTTTAACAAATGAAGAATTGATAGCTTATAAGCCGGTTAAAATGAAAGATACTCCAATGCCTGATGTGGTTGAGCCACCGCCATCTCCTGAGGACATTAAAACAGTTGAAGAACTTTATCTTACAGGACTTCGTTTGGAGCAGTTCTATAACCCGGCACTGGAGCCTTATCCTTATTATGAGGAAGCCCTTAAAAGAGACCCCGGCAACT
>CAZREZ010000136.1:0-5991 GCA_964599115.1 uncultured Bacteroidales bacterium | reverse complement strand
AGTGTCAATGTTGCGCTCGGAATCCTTTACTATAAACGGGGAATGTTCAAAGAAGCAGAACAAAAATTCAGGACTGCTATTGAACGGGTAACTAAGAATTACACCAGCCCGATAGATGGTGAAGCTTACTACTATTTGGGACTAATTTTACAACTTCAGGGAAAATATGATGATGCTTACAACGCCTTTTATAAAGCAACATGGAGTTACGCGTTTCAATCGGCTGCTTATTTTCACTTATCCAAAATAGATTGTTTAAGGGGCGATTTTCCTACTGCCTTGAAACACATAAACCTCTCCATTGTAACAAATACATGGAATACAAAGGCATTGAATTTAAAAACGGCAATACTCAGACATCTGGGACGGTATAAAGAATCAGAAAAAATATCTGCAAAAATCTTAAGTGATGATCCCCTTAACCTTTGGGCAGAGTTTGAACTATATCTGACGAAATCAGCAGTGGGATCAGAGGAAGAAATAGCAGAAGTAAAAAACAGTCTGATGGCAAAGAGGGATGGTAAAGTTCAGCACTGGTATAAAGCTCAGACTTTTTTGGAGATCGCTGTTGACTATGGCAATTGCGGCTTATGGGATGAAGCGATTGACGTTCTTTGCCTGCTTACAGACTCTGATAAAAAGAAAGCAACCACTTACCCTTTGGTTTATTATTATCTTGGCTATTTTGGGGACAAAAAAGGAAACGCTAAGAAGGCATCCCAGTATTACAAGATTGGAAGTGAAATGCCCCCTGATTACTGTTTCCCTTTTCGGTCAGAATCCATTGAGATGCTTCAAACTGCTTTTAAAAATAACCCTGAAGATGCGCGTGCTCCTTATTATCTCGGTAATCTTTTTTATGATAATCAACCTGAAAATGCAATAATGGAATGGGAAAAGTCCCTTGCTTTGGATAACAACTTTGCTACTGTCAACAGGAATCTCGGACTGGCATACACTCAGGTTGAAAATGATATTCAAAAAGCAATTGCCTGTTTAGAAAAAGCAGTTGCTTGTGATAGTACCGACCCGAGACTGTTTTATGAATTAGATGTTCTGTACGAAGCCGATGGTATCTCTCCTGAAAAAAGGCTGGTTTTATTGCAAAAAAATCATCAGACTATTGTTGGGCATAATGATGCGTTTTCAAGAGAGATAGTTCTTCTCACTCAATTGGGTTATTACGATCAGGCTATAGATTTTATGAATACTTATCATTTTCGCAGGTGGGAAGGTTTGGGCAATATTCATACTACTTATGTGGATGCACATATACTGCGGGGGCAAAAATATTTCAAGGCAAAACAGTATAAAGAAGCCATAAAGGATTACAAAGCTGCGCTAAAATATCCGGAAAATCTCGAAGTTGCAAAACCTTATGATGGCGGTAGAGACTGTGAGGTTTATTACCTGATGGGCTTGACTTATGAAACTGAAGGCAAAGCCAAAAAAGCTAAAGAGTTCTACGAAAAATCAGCAACAGCGAAAAAGAGAGAAGGCTGGTCGGCGCTTAGTTATTATCAGGGATTGGCATTCCAAAAATCAGGTCAGAAAGATAAAGCAAACCAGATGTTTGACGGACTGATTGAGTTTGGTAATAATAAATTGGAAACTCTAAAAAAGGAAGGTGCAACAATGCAGTTTTTCGCTAAATTCGGAAAGAAACGCTCCAAGAACGAACAAATGGCTGATGCATATTATCTGCTCGGATTAGGATATCTTGGAGAGGGCAATCAAACAGAGGCTAAGAAATCATTCAAAAAAACGCTTGACTTGAATATTAATCACTTGTGGGCGGAAATACAATTATTGGAAATTAGTCAGTAAAAGAAGTGAGTTTTATTTGTTACTTACGATTTAGCAGCTGGCGCTCGTTCAATGTCATTAAGTTAAGAAATAAACAATTGCATTATATATACGTATTTATCTGTGCAAATAAAAATCATTATGCTTATCAGGTGCTGATTACTTGTTAGTTGCAATCGTGTTTGCGAATGACAGATGATAAGATTACGTATTGATAATTCCGTGATTATCTATGTTAAAAACTAAAACAGATAAGAGAGGATTAGGGCATAATAACCAAAGATTTGCAGGTTGAAACATCTCCATTTTGTTTCAACACATAATAGTAAATTCCATTAACTAAACTTTTCCTGCTAAAATTAATTTCATGATACCCTTTTGTTTGAAATTTATCGACCAAAAGCGATATTTTTCTTCCTGTATGGTTGTACAGTTCGAGCGTAACCTTACCGTCTTCATTCAAGAAATAACCAATGGTGGTATTGTGCGAAAAGGGATTGGGATAATTTTGATAGAGTACCTTTTTATTTTTAAAACCATTTTCCGGAATACCGTGGTATTCTCCATGTATGCACTCGATTAAACAGAAGGATGTATCAGCAAAATTGCTGCCTATTGTTAATATCATTTGAACTGTATCGGTAGTTCTGTCAATGGTGCCTTCGGGAATCGTATATTGTAGCTGGATATTTTCAAATTCAAATGGTTCAAGTTGAGGGGAATTAGCTGAAACTGTTTCAACCCATCCCAAATCGGAACTAATTGAATAATTCAAAACTTTGGGCAGCATACTAAGGTTTTGCATGTAAACATCCAGGGTATCTGTGATGCCGGGATCATTAAAATCATTATTGCAATTGATATGGCCTCCGGTGATTGTGGTATCTGAGGGGTTTATCTCCGGATTAGGGCTAAATATATATGAAAGCCCCTGAGGCGGCTCAATAATATTGTTGGCATAAATATGATTTCCATCGTTGTTCTCAGAAAATATCGCTGAAACCTGGTCAACACCTGAAAAATCTGAGGTTCCATCTCCCGTGATATAAATATGAACCCCTTCGGTTGTCCATATTCCGGCAAAATTGTTTACATTGTTAATGTTGAGATAATGACAGTACAGGCCTAATATCTTCCCTTCAATATAGTTTGTGTCAGGGTGCAGGAAAATGCTGTCGGCATATAGGCTTACATCGCCCATGATTATGTCTCTCGAAATATTGTCGTGTCCTGAAACTTTACCTATTCCTTTAGTATCTGATTTACCACCTTTTATGGTTCCTTCATTATCAATTTTGGCTGCTCTAATAGTAACTTTTCCGTCCTCAGCTAAATCAGGATGTGCTCCATTTCCCGATGCAATTGTTCCTGAATTCTCCAATATACCCGTATTAATAAAGACATCACCACCATCACCCGTTACAGCCCCATCAGCCCCTGTAATCTGTCCATAATTTGAAACTTCTCCATTCCCCTCACTATAAATACCTGTACATATGGAAACTCCTCCTCCACGATAACCGCCACCACCTCCACCTTGCAATCCTTTGATATCGCCCCAATTCTTCAATTTATCAATCGCCCATAAATCAACTGCAGCAGTATTACCAAAACAATAAGTTCCCTGAATTGTACCTGAAGGTTGATTTTGAATTTCATCAGCACTTAAAAATACTCTTGCTGGAGAACTAATTGTTCCATAGTTAGAAATGGTTCCTTCTGCACTAATAAGCATGCCTGCTACACAATTATCTGTACTTATTGTTCCGTTATTGAAAAGATTGTTCACTCTAGCATGATCGACATTACATTCCGGGGTGTTGGCGGGTATCGTTACATTGTCCGGTTTCCCCGGTACTTTTCCCCCATCCCAGTTGTCGGGATTGTCCCATTTGTTATTGCTTCCGGCCCCGGTCCATGTGATTTCGTCGCAGAGTCCAAGGTTGAAACTCAGTATCAGGAATACGAATAAAAGAGATTTTAGTTTTTTCATTTGCTTAAGTTTTCAGTTATTTGATAAGTTGTTGTAATTAACTGATTTACTGATAATACAGCAGATAAATAATCTGATGTTCATGGCTCTTTCATTGCCGGTGTATAAGGAATTATGGTGTAATATGCTCCAAAGTTAATTAAATTTTCCATATTTACAAAAAAGCAATAGTTTTTTTTTCTCACTTATTTTGATTTCTACACAAGATACTTTCAGTACAGCATAGCTATTCTAACCCAGATAGTTATGTCAAGATAAAAATTCAGACTTCCTGACTTCGCCCCTTTAATTACTTAGCAAAGTTACTTATAAAGTATAGAAAAACTGCAAGATAGATATATTTAATGAAATTTACAAAAAAAAATTGCAGGAAAACGAAAATTACCCTTTCTTAGCAAAAAAATAGTAATTATGCCACAAGTACAATTACCAATTTTTCAGCTGGAACTCGTTTGTAACGAGTGCCTTGTAATATGTCGTTTATAACGACAAATAACACATTTAGATATAGAATTAATAACACCAAAGCTTAAAACATATAATTAGCGTTAAAAACGCTAAAATATTTCGCACTCGTTACAAACGAGCGCGAGCTGGTTTCCGTAATCAAATTCAGGATGCAGGAATTTCGATAATGAAAAAAAATAAAAAAATTGTTTTTATATCAATATTTGTATAATTTTGCACAATACTTCGAAATAGTTTAACCAATTCGTAATAGAATACTAAAATGCAAAATATTGACAGGATACTGAACATTGATCTTCCGCCACATCAGTCAACATTTTTATGGGGTCCAAGAAAAACAGGTAAAACAACATATTTGAAAACTAAATTTCCAAATAGTTTAGTTTATGATTTTCTTCAAACAGATTTGTTTCTTGAGTTTTCAAAGCAACCTTCACTGTTACGTGAACAATTGCTTGCAAAAGACAACAAATTATTGACTAATCCTGTGATACTTGATGAAGTACAGAAAATACCGCAAATCCTTGACGAAGTGCATTGGCTGATTGAAAATAAAGGCTTTCAGTTCATATTATGCGGCTCAAGCGCACGAAAGCTAAAAAGAGGAAAAGCAAATTTACTCGGCGGAAGAGCCTGGCGTTTTGAAATGTTCCCGCTCGTTACAGCAGAGCTAAAAAACTGGAACCTGTTGACAATCTTGAACCGTGGTTTGATACCGTCTCATTACTTGAGTAAAGAATATAAGAAAATTTTGCGGGCTTATACACAGGATTATCTTAAAGAGGAAGTCTTTGCTGAAGGATTAACTCGTAACATTCCTGCATTTTCCAGATTTTTTGATGCTATGGGGTACTCTCATGGTGAACTTACAAATTATTCAAATATCTCTCGCGACTGTGGAGTGAATTCCAAGACCGTGAGAGACTATTATCAAATACTTGTCGATACTCTTATGGGAACTTTGATAGAGCCGTTTAAAAAAAGGCAAAACCGACAAGTTATAACTAAAGCTCCGAAATTCTATATGTTTGATGTAGGTGTTTCCGGTGTTATAACAAAACGTCATTTAGATGAGGAAAAAGGCGAATTATTCGGGAAAGCATTTGAGCATTTTATTTTTATGGAAATAGCAGCTTATAATTCATACAAAGAAGTGGATTTTGAAATTAATTTTTGGAGAACAAAATCAGGTTTGGAAGTTGATTTTATTTTGGGAAGTGGTGAAGTAGCTATAGAAATAAAGGGAACAAATCGTGTTGAGAATAGAAATTTGCTACCGATAAAAGCATTCATAGAGGAGTATTCACCACGTAAAGCATTTGTTATATGTAATGAAAGAGAAGAAAGAGTTCATGAACAAATACGAATAATACCGTATAGAAAATTTTTATCTGATTTATGGGAAGGCAAAATTATAAGATGATTTGATAAAGACAACGAGAACTGGATGATAAAGACCAGATTTTTTTCCTGAATTGGTTGGATGCAGTGAAAAGTGAAATTGTTTGTCTTGAATTATAAAAAAAAGAAGTTCAACTGACGTTCGTTTATAACGGGTACCTTGTAATATGTCATTTATAACGACAAATAACAAGTATTTAGATATAAAATTAATAACACCAAAGCTTAAAACATATAATTAGCGTTACAAACGCTAAAATATTCCACACTCGTTATAAACGAGTGCGAGCTGGGTCTTGTCATATACCAATAACCAATAACAT
>CAZREZ010000135.1:0-7759 GCA_964599115.1 uncultured Bacteroidales bacterium | reverse complement strand
CAGTCATTTCACTGGTTAAGAAAGTATCCAAATTTGATAAGAGAGTTTACTCCAACAGCTCCAAATCAGCTTTGGGTAAGCGATATAACTTATTGGAAAATAGAAACAGGATATGTATATATTAGTTTTATAACAGATGCATATTCACATAAAATAGTAGGTTGTCATGTGGCTGAAACATTAGAAAGTGTAGAAACAATACAAGCGTTGAAAATGGCTCTCTCTGGCTTATTGAAGGAGCCAGAGAGCCATTTTCAACTTATACACCACTCTGATAGAGGCGTTCAATATTGCCATCATAAATATGTAAAATTATTACAGGATTATTATATAAAAATCAGTATGACAGAAAGTGGAGATCCACTTGAAAATGCTGTTGCAGAAAGGGTAAACGGTATTATTAAAGAAGAATATCTTCAATATTATACAGTAAAAAATATAAAAGAAGCTAAAAAAGTACTTGACTTTGTTGTGAAACTTTATAATGAGGATCGTCCTCATAACAGTATTGGTAACCTTTTACCAAGTCAAGTACATGAAGAAAAAATAAAAACTGAAAAATTATGGAAAAATTATTACAAAAAAAATCCTATTATTGTAAATCAATTTCAGGATTAAAATTAAAGTGTAAATTTATATTAGGATTTAAGTATTAACCTGTAAACTTTTTTTAGGACGAGACAAGGAATACAACGCACATTGCACACATTTGCAAATCGCATAAGCCAACCCTCAAACCAAAATTTGCAAAAGAGTGCAATTTTCCCCCATTACCAAACCTTGAACACAATTTTATAAAATCAAGCAAAAGTTCTTTGGCTATTAAATAGTTTTTTGTAGAATCATGTGTGTCTCTGGCAATTTTTCAAATCCTCTTAATAGATTTAACTCATATTACCAATTAGTTTAACATTAATTCAATTTTAAAAAATCTTATATTTTTCCAATTCATATTTAATTATATCTCCATTTTTTACTACTTCAATAAGCATTAAACTATCTTCATCAGTTCCAAATTTGTATTCGCTTCTGTATATTTTACAGAAAGTTTCCGTAGGCAAATCAGCAATTGTAATTCCATTAATAGAAAAAATTTCATCTCCCACTTTTATTCCCATTGTTTCAGCCACCGAACCACGATAAACAACGTTTACAAATATTTGATCATTTAGTGTGGTATAGCTTATTCCATAAGTAGTTTTTGTATTTTGATTGTTGGATTTTGTGTTTGTTTTGAAGCCTACTCTTTTATTCTTATAGTCTAATGTTATGATATAATTTTCAAAATATTTGTTTCCTATAAGGCCTGAATACTTTTTTTCCTGCACATCTTCAACAGTAATAATGAGGTCATTTGATAATAATGCACCGAGTGAAAATGTGGATGTTTTGAATTGCATTTTTTGATAAGAAGCCACATCTCTGCCACCGGCAATAACAATAGAAGGCTTAACTGAATAATTGGCTATCTGATTTGGATATTGATGGCTTACAGTTTTAAATAAATTCGCGGATGATAAATTTATTGCTCCGCTATATCCTGTATCAAAAAACAGGTTTACATGAATACTGTCGTTTATAACAGCTGGGATGACAGGGGTTTCCTGTGAAATCGTCGTGTATTTTATCCAATCTATATTCCGAAGATTTGTTAAGCTATCAATTTGGTCGGTAATTGTTATTTGTTTCTTTTCGTAATCGATTTGCCAACAGCAATTTTGCAAAACATTATACCCAATAATACCCCAGGGAGAAACACAGTTTAACATCCCATATTCAGAATTATCAACGATTAGTGCTCCGATATTACTAAACTTTACATTGCTCAATGAAAGTCCGTTGAGCGAGATAATCTCATTTCTAAAAGCGTGATTTGAAGTATCGGTATGAACGCTAAATATTTTAAAATGGGAGGATCCAATTTCTTTCATCAAGGAATCAGAAAAGACTGTTTGTGCGCCTGTATCGAAAATGAAATCATATTCTTTATCGCTTCCGTCTACTTTAACTTTTACAACTATCCAGCTGTTTATGTATTCAAACGCAATAACTTCTTTGAAATTCTCAGTTTCAATTGTGCTGCCGGATATTGTAGTTTTAATGTCAGCTATTTTTTTTAATATATATAAATATCCGCCTCCTGCGATAAGTGCTATTATTATTGTAGTTATCACAAGGATTTTTAATATTCTTTTTTTGAAAGACATAATATTTTTATTTATTTAAGTGATCTATTGTATAGAGATATAATGTATTTGGGTCAAAATCATAACTTTTCAACACATCATATGTAACGGGATAATGAGGAATTAGCTCAATTCCTTTTTCTGAATCTCCTGGAAACATTTCTATATAATTAGTAGAAATAAAACCACTTAAACCAGTGTTCGTAAGTTCATAATAGATCGCATTGCCAAAACAGTTAGCAGACTGACCTGAAGGTATTCCAAAAACAGTGGCACCACATTTAACCAGTTCCACTAACGTTCCAAATCCCGCGCTATATGTTCTCTCACTGCAGGTTACAATTACATTTTGAGGTGTATAATAACCATCATATTGGCTGGAAAGGTATTCATTATAAAAAGTTGTAAAAGGTTTAAATTCTTCACTAAGTTCATTTTTTATACTATCCAGGCTAATGATCCCAGATAATTTAAGATTTCTATCCTGCTCACTATTAAAATCAAAATCATTCCCAGTTAATTTATATGAGTGTTCTCTTAACTGTTTCTTATTTATTTCATCCAGGTTTTTATGTTCAAAAACCTCAAAGTAATAATCCGAAAATTTATCTATGGTGAAAGAAGTTATACTTGATTCAATTAATTGATTTTCCCCATATAGGAAATATACAAGAATTTGAGATATAATAGATTGCCCACCATTATTCCGGCTTAAATCGATGATTAGATTCTCCGTTTCAGCATTTTTCATCTCTATTACGAGATTTTTAAAAACTTCCGTAACAGAGGGAATACCGGCAAGCAAAGAATCAAAATCAGCTGGAGCAGTATTGTTGTTATATCTTTCATACATCGGATTAGCAAATTGTTTGATATCATTTTTATCATATCCCAGATAAATGGCACATTCAACAATCTCCCTGAAATGCTCCTGGCTGTCAATTCGTAAAAAGGCAGTCTTTTTATCATCATTCAAGAACTGATATGCAAAGTCACATGCTTCTGTTGATGGCAAATCAAGTGCTGAAGTTTGCTTCCTAATAAGTGGGTATTCCCTTTTTTGGGTCAAATCCAAATCTACTTTTTTTCTACTACCATCCACTAATTCAACCTCTAAGTACAAACTGTTTTTATTCACCTTATTGGGCAACAAGCGATTTAAAAAGTAGATTTCCCATAACATTCCATTTAGATTCCATAAAGCATCATAATCGTTCTGAGACGGCATAAGTTGTCGGGTTCGTTTCAGTAATTCCGCAACTGGAAGCCCTTCAACGGAAATAAGCTTTGAGCCAATTAAGGATTCAAATTCTTTTCCGGCTACCCTACTAATGTATAGCCCTTTTTCAGAAAACACAGAAAACCAGAAAGGAATTCCAAAAAGAGCCTCGGGATCGTAATTAAAGAATGGAATCCGCAATGAAGTATGTCCGTCTCCAACTGAGTTGACTAATGGCTGAAGAAGCCAAGCAAAGTTAGATAAAGTCATGCCTGAATCGGGAATTGCTTGCAAAGCGGATTGAAATTTTCGATGAAATTCGATTTTACCCCCCGCATTAATATACGGGTCAGGATGGACAGACTCAATCAAACCAACAAGCTCTCGGGTATCTGAAATGAGATGAGATTTAGAATAAGTTGTGTCTTGTGCATATGTAAAAACATGAAATAAAACAATGCACATAAATGCCAATGGTTGGATTATTTGTTTCATTTGGTTTGATATTTTAGGAATTATTATTTCAAATAATTTAATTTCAGGCCATATGGCCCTATCTCTTATTTTATGATTTTCTGAATTATATACTTCTTATTTACTGACAGCCGGCAAAAATACACTCCTGATGATATTATTGATCCATTTTGATCAGTGCCATCCCAGCTGTACTTGTGTTTCCCAGATAATAGTGTTTTATTTAGCACTAAAGTATTAATAATCCTAAGGTGTTGATCTATAATTTCAAGCGTGACTGATGACTTCTTTTCCAGTTCAAAAAGGATGGAGGTTTTATTATTAAATGGGTTTGGATATACTTTTAATTGAACAGAATTAATGGTTTGCTCCTTAAAGTTGCTGCCTGTCATAAGCAGCTCATCAACACAAATTATCGTATTGTGTTCTTTATATTCAGTATTTAGGATTAGGCTGTCGCTTACAAGTGATGATGTATTTTCAGTTAAAGGGATATTAACCTTTACAGTACAAATAAGTGAATCATCCTTTACCAGTGTTATAGGTAAGCTAATATTCCAGGGTTCAATAAACCAGATAGCTTCGCCACATTGACCTTCATTTTCCAATTCGTTAATTGTTACATCATATAAGGAGTTGTTTTTAATTATCAGGTCTTTTCCTTCTTCACATTCCTGCAAGGTTAAAAAACAAAGAGAATCTGTTGAAAAACAAAGATTTTTATGCAATTGAAATGAAACTATCCTTGTTTTGTAAGTTGCATATCCAGTGGTGGGGATGTATTGCTGGGTGTACCAAAAGGTTAAATCATCAACAGGGTCAACCCCCATCATACTATAATCACCCCACCTTTGATTGGATTGCTGGCTTCCACCCCCATTAATAACTGTTGATTCGGAAAAAGTCATAATACCAGGGAAATTATTGTAGTTTCTGCCCGTAATGCGGACAGAAGGGTATGTTTCTATACCAGACACAGAATATCCCAGACCAATATTGCCATCACCATCCATCGCAATGCCCCCCATCCATCTGCAGACAGCATCCGGTGCATAGGTTCCTTGCTGATGTATTTCCCAGATGTTTTCATATTTTCTAAGTTCATACCAGCGAACCCCCGCATGACTATCACCATCTACCTCAACGGTATGGTTAAACAGCATAACTTGGTAGTCTTCAAAACTTCTATACTGGAGGCGGTACATTGTAAATTGGCAGAGAGATTGCAGTGTTGTTTCAACATCAGGCTGCGGAATATAATCCATATGTGAAAAATTTGAACTAAACGATTCCGGGAGAAGAATCCCTGTTTCATTAAACGTTGAATTTCCTGGGTTGTCCCAGTCGGAATGAAATTCATAAATGTATATTCTGTCTTCCGAGAATCCCCATTCATCATCTTTAGTACAGATGAAATGGTTTGGGGTTCCAGGTGGCGGTAAGGCACCATCAAGATCAGAAGGCTGAAAACTGGCAATATCTTGAATGTGGCTTTGAGTGGGAGCATCCAGGTGGAATTCCAGAAACTGTACATTCGGTTCTCCGTTAATCATATCCTCTCGGTTGAACGCCATTACGGTTGGGCCATTAAAATACGCATTACCTTGTGGGGTAATTTCCCACTCATTTACGCTCAAATAATAACCATCCAACCAGTTTCCGAGTTTAGGATAATCAGGCATGTTTTCGAACTGCACAGCATAACAATGCCATTCTCCCAAGGGATCCGAAGAAGCTGACACGGCAATCATTTCGTAATAATCAACCCCCCAATCAAATGCCATATTTGTTAGCACCCACCTGTCGGCAATATGATCATACATCACTACCGGATCTGTAAAAAGCATATCATCCCAGGGGCCTGGAAAATCATTAAAAACGGTGTGATTATTGGCAGGGCCATATAATAAATTGCCCTGTTTGTTATATACTGCAAATGAGCGATTAATCATCTGTATATAATGATTTATTCCAATATCACCTTCTGTGTCTGGAACAGTCCCATTATTAATATTAGATATTCCCGAAAAATTCTGGACAATCATAACACTGCCCTCCGTACCATTGTATTTCTGTGCACTTTTATCTGATGTAAAACCGGTTTCTGCCGGGGTAAGACCTTTGTATTCACATGCATCTTTTCTAAGGTCCTCTGAATCACTTGAAGGAGGCAAAGGTTTAATGTCACTCAATGGCCTAGTTTTGCCCAGGTATGCTATCCGTGTGTTGGAATTGGGCTTTACAGGCCTGTTTTGTGCACTGGATTCAACACAAATAAAGAGAATGATTGCGATAATTGTCAGAAACTTTTTCATTCTTATGGTTTTCTTGGATTATTTCGTTAAAAGCATTTTTTTTACTTGAAACTCATTATCAATTTGTATTCTGAAATAGTATATCCCATTATTCAGGTCAGTTCCATTAAAACTAACGGAATGAATTCCAGGCAATTTATATTCTTTAACCAGGGTGGCACATTGTTTTCCAGAACCGTCGTAAATGACCATTTCAACGAATGCGTTCTTTCGTATTTCATAATTTATTTGTGTGGTGGAGTGAAAGGGATTTGGATAATTTTGGTAAAGGTGAATATTATTTGGTTTTAAGAATTCATCTATGCCGGTATTTGCAGTTATATTCCAAAGTTTAAGGCTATCCAGAACAATACTTGAACCTACCGTTTGAAAATATATTACTTCATCTTCAGGCAAACCGGCACCATAAGTATTGCCAACTGAGCTTTCCAGAAAAACTGTAGAATAGATAACACAGGCCATAAGATAAGAACCTTTGAGCGAAGGATGGTTCCAATCACTCATATGCAAAAAATGAAGAGGGTAACTCAATTCTTCAAGAACTGCATACCAGGCCCATCCAACAGGGGCAATCGGGAAGTCCAGGTCGTTGGAATATAACAAGGTGTTGTTATAAATTTTAAGCTGCATGTCGGCATAAGTATCAGGCCATCCATACCATGTCATTCCGTCTTCGAATGCCCATGGTAAGCAGAATACCATTTTTGTTGATTCGCAATTTTCATAAATTTTATCCTTTAATGTTGCTAATGCTGGATAAACAGGATGGGTTGTAAAAGAATCCGGGTAGGCAGTAAGACTTCCAACTCCCTGCAAAATAACAAAATCCCAATCTAACTCATTGATCTTTAACTCTGTAACACTACTGCTTGCATGATCTGAGAGAAAGAGTCCACCTGGGATATATTGATCAATATAAACTTTCTTTCCTGAAGAATCGGCAAGATTTTCAATCAAGTTTGGCAGATTATTACATCCGAAATAACTACTCCCAAGAAATAAAATTTTACAAGAATCGGTAGTTACCCCTGAATTATTTTTTATCGTTTCCTGAGCCTGGATGTGGAGGTTTAAAAACAAAATTAAGATAAGGGCTCCGATTGTCTTGATTGCAATTTTTGTAGTTCCGTAATTGCAACTCTTGGGTCTTTTAACAATATGATTCATAATTTGATAGTTTTTTATTATTATGATTTTGCCTGTATTATTCACGGCTTTTCCTTTTTCAATTTTAATTCCCCGATGATTTTTGCATCCACCCAATAAATATCAAGTTTCTTGTTTTGGGGTTTCTGAAAACTTTGTAATAGTTCATTGTATGCTTTAACCGGATTAGGGTTGTATTCATCTGTTGTCTTCATACTTGAAAAAAACAAGTATTTACCGTCAAGAGAAACTGTAGGGCTCATTTCCACAACAGGTGAATTAATTTCATCCCCAAGATGACTTGGTTCTGACCATGAGCCGTCTTCCTTTTTAAACGCGATAAAAAGATCCCCTCTTCCGGCAGCGTGTCCCCAGCTGTGTGAGGTGTAAATAAGGTAACGTTCATCAGGGTCAACAAA
>CAZREZ010000134.1:0-7768 GCA_964599115.1 uncultured Bacteroidales bacterium | reverse complement strand
GGGGCAAAAGTAATTTACCCTCGGAACTTTTCAAATTACAAACATAGGGGCTAAAGTAACATTAATGTTCAGTTCAAATAAGGATTAAAATTATTTTTTTTAATTAATTATACTTAACTTATTTCTATATTTGTTGATTGAAAATATTATATAAAAAATACAAAAATGATAAAAACTATAATTATTGATGACGAAATTAATGCACGCGAAATCATTGCCGAATTGCTTAAAAATTACTGTAAAAATGTTTCATTAATCGGTCAGGCAGATAGTGTTGAATCAGGATTAAAAGTTATCCGTGAATTAAAACCCGAACTTGTTTTTTTAGATATTAAGCTGACTGACGGAACAGGATTTGATTTACTTCGCCAACTTGAAAATATTGATTTTAAAATCATTTTTATTACAGCCTACGAAGAATATGCCATAAAAGCATTTAAGTTCAGCGCTTTGGATTATTTATTAAAACCAATTGACATTAATGAATTAATAAAATCAATTAATAAGGCTGATGAATTAATTCAACAGGATAGCATAAGTTTAAAGTTGGATACTTTTTTCTCAAATATTGATTCAGTTTCAAAAAAAACAAAAAAAATAATTTTAAAAACAACCAATAATATTTACCTGGTAAATATTAATGAAATTATAAGATGTGAGTCTGACAGAAATTACACACATTTTTATTTTTTTGATAAAGAAAAAATTGTGGTTTCAAAAACATTAAAAGAATATGAGACACTTTTAAGCGAATATGATTTTTTCAGGGTGCATCATTCACATTTAGTTAACCTTCAGTGTGTTGAGAAGCTTGAAAAAAATGGCAATAATTTTGTTATTATGAAAGATAATTCAAAAGTCCCAATTGCATTTCGAAAAAAAGAAGAACTAATAAGATTAATTAAGAATTTGTAAATTAATTGAGAGAAATTAAAGAACCATATCATCTGTTTGATGATCCTATTAGGTATTACAATTCAATGCTTGATGACATTGAAAACGCCCAAAAATATATCTATCTTGAAACATATCGTATAGGCAATGACTCTATCGGGATAAAATTTAAGGATGCCTTAACCGAAAAAGCCAGGCAAGGTATAGAAGTAAAAATTTTAATCGATTCTTGGGGTGGTTTGGTTTCCGAATCATTTTTTGTTGACCTGATAAAATTTGGTGGTGAAGTAAGATTTTTTGAAAAAATCAAGTACAATTTTGATTTTTTTACCCGCAGCCACAGGCGTAATCACAGGAAAATATTGGTGATTGATGACTCTATCACATATATTGGTTCTTCTAATATTACTGAATATAATTTAAACTGGCGTGAACTTGTTTTAAGATTAAAAAGCGAGATTACAGTTAGTTTTAAAAAACTTTTTAAACAGGATTTCAAAGTATATAATAAATATGTTTTTGATAAAGTAAATAATTCAAAAGTTGTAAAATATAAAAATTTTGAGATATTGCGTGATGTTTCATCCATCCCAATACAAAGAATTAAAAAGAGATATGTTCAGTTATTTAAAAATGCACAAAAACAGATAATTATTGAAACCCCTTATTTTCTCCCGGGCTTTTTATTAAGAAAAGCATTGATGGATGCCGGAAAACGAGGAGTTGATATAAAAGTTATTATTCCTAAACGCTCGGATGTGGGCCTCGTTGATGTGTTAAGAAACAAATATCTCGGAATTTTATATAAGAATAAAGTCAATTTCCTGTTATACACCCCTCATAATTTACATGCAAAAGCTTTGTTGATTGATGATAATATATTCTCAATTGGTTCAGCTAATTTTGACTATCGCAGTTTCAGGTATATGTACGAAATTACTTTATTGGGTTCCGACCCAGAAATTATCTCACAATTAAAAAAGCATATATCAAAAACTATAACAGGTTCGGAAAATTTTAGCTATGAAGCATGGCACAGACGTCCTATGATTAATAAATTTTTTGAATGGATTTTGCTTCCTTTCAGGCATTTACTCTAATTATTTCCTGTCAAAAAACGGATTTTTTGATGTGGCAGTCAAGGGAATCACATAAACAATTTTAACATCCTCTCCTAAAAGTTCTAATTCAATAACAGCTTGTCCGGCTGTGTACATAATACGGTTATCAACTCTGTTGTCCATTGCCACACTCACAGCAGAGCCAATTGCAATACCCAGATCTCCGGTATTAAAAACACATGGAATTTTTGGGAATTTGTTTTTTTCATCACAATTTTTAAAGCCGCACATACCACATTTTTTCAAACCAACTGAAGATATTTTTGTGCCTATAAGAACCATTGAAGGCGAATCTAAAATATTTTTTGCATCCCTGTTAAACGACGGAACATCATATTTTTCGCCAATTTCAATCATTTTTTCAGAAATTTCTTCAATTTCTTTTTGTTCAGCTATTGCAATGATAATATTATCAACTCCCTTTGCTTTCGGTGCTGTTCGGGCAGCAATGCACATTTTTTTTGCTACTGCAAGCAATGTTTCTTTATTTATATTTTCTTCTTCTATTAATGTCATATCTTATAAAATTTTGAGGATAAAATTAATAAAAATTCTATCTTTGTGCATAATTTTTTTACAGAATTAATAACCATTTAATAATTTATCAGTTATGACAGAAAAGATGACTTCTCAAATTGCAATGGAACTTGAAGACAAGTATGGTGCACACAATTATCATCCCTTACCGGTAGTTTTATCAAAAGGCGAAGGTGTTTACGTTTGGGACGTTGAAGGAAAAAAATATTTTGATTTTCTTTCGGCATATTCCGCAATTAATCAGGGGCATTGCCACCCGCGAATTATAGAGGCTTTGGTTGATCAGGCAAGAAAGTTAACCCTAACTTCAAGGGCTTTTCATAATGATTCGCTGGGTCCTTACGAAAAATACATTACTGAATATTTCGGATATGATAAGATGCTCCCTATGAATACAGGAGCCGAAGCAGATGAAACTGCATTAAAATTATGCCGTAAATGGGCTTATGAAAAGAAAGGTATCCCTGAAAATGAAGCAAAAATTATTGTTTGCGAGAATAATTTTCATGGCAGGACAATCACGATTATTTCAATGTCAACGGACCCGCTTGCAAGAAAAAACTTTGGTCCTTTTACTCCCGGATTTATAACTATTCCGTATAATGATATTCCTGCATTGGAAAAAGCATTGAAAGACCCGAATGTAGCCGGTTTTTTAGTTGAACCGATCCAGGGTGAAGCAGGTGTTTATGTCCCTGTTGAAGGATATCTGAAAACCGCTTATGATTTATGTAAAGAAAATAATGTTTTATTTATTGCCGACGAAGTTCAGACCGGCATTGCACGCACAGGAAAATTACTGGCATGCGACTATGAAAATGTCAGACCCGATATTCTGATTTTAGGTAAAGCATTGTCAGGTGGCGTTTATCCGGTTTCTGCTGCTTTAGCCGATGATAATATTATGATGTGCATTAAGCCCGGTGAACATGGCTCTACTTTCGGAGGTAATCCAATTGCTGCTAAAGTTGCAATTGCTGCTCTGGAAGTTGTAAAAGATGAAAACCTTGCACAAAAAGCTTATGAATCAGGAAAAATATTCAGGGACGAAATGGAAGCAATTGATTCGGATATGATTGAAATTGTCAGAGGAAAGGGTTTATTAAATGCAATCGTAATTAGTCCTAAGGATGGCAAAACCGCCTGGGATGTTTGTATAAAAATGAAAGATAACGGTTTGCTGGCAAAACCCACACACAATCATATTATTCGTTTTGCTCCACCTCTTGTTATTTCTCCTGTACAGCTAAAGGAAGCAATGAGAATAATTAAGGAATCAATATTGAGTTTCGGATAAAATTTGGGAAAATTTTGTTTTATCAATAAAATCAGATACTAATGTAATTGCTTTTTTTACATATAAACATGGAATGGAATAACTTAATAAAGTTAACGAAAGATTAAAATAACTATGATAACAAATTTTATATTGCCTTACAGAATGTGTTTTAATTTTTTCTCTAAACTCACAAAAATTTTAAAATTCTACTGTCAGCCCACATTACACATATTTGCAAGTTCCGCTATGCCGATCCACAGACCAAAACTTGCAAAAGAGTGAAATTTTGCCAATAGTTTTTTAATTTTGAACTTTAATTGATCCTATATGCCAAAGATATACGACAATATTGAAAACCACTTAACAAGAGTATTAAATGAAACCCTTGAACTATCACAAAGAACTGACTTTTGTGTTGGTTATTTTAATCTAAGAGGATGGAAAGAAATTGCTGATAAAATTGATTCCCTGTCAGGCGATAATGTAAACGAAGGTAAGGATGATTTTTACCGAATTTGCAGGCTGTTGGTCGGTATGCAGAAATTGCCAATTGATATTCTCCGTGATTATTTTAGGACGAAAGATGATCATATTTTTGATCAGAGTGAAGCTGTAAAACTTAAAAAAAGATTAGCACAAGAATTTAAAGAACAACTTACAATTGGCATTCCTACTGATGCAGACGAACAAGCTTTAAGAAAATTGAGTCAGCAAATGAAGGATAAGAAAGTTGTAGTAAAATTGCATTTGCGGTATCCACTTCATGCCAAACTGTATTTAGCCTACAGTGATGATAAGCGTGTTCCAGTTGTTGGTTTTCTTGGCAGCAGTAATTTAACATTGGCAGGTCTTGCAAAACAAGGTGAGCTGAATATTGATGTTATGGATCAGGATGCCGCCAACAAACTGGCAAATTGGTTTGATGATCGATGGAATGACCGTTGGTGCATTGATATTACTAAAGAACTCATTGAGGTCATTGATAATAGCTGGGCTGCCGACCGATTATTGTCACCCTATTATATTTATCTGAAAATGGCTTACCATTTATCTCAGGAAGCCAGAGCAGGACTAAACGAATTCAAAATCCCTTTAGCTTTCAGAAAAGAACTTTTACAATTTCAACAAGCTGCTGTGCTTATTGCTGCAAAGAAGTTAAACAGTCGCGAAGGTGTCTTCATTGGCGATGTTGTTGGTTTGGGTAAAACAATTACTGCCTGTGCTTTGGCAAAGATTTTTGAAGAAGATTTTTTCTTTTCAACACTGGTTATTTGTCCACCAAATTTGAAATCAATGTGGGCAGGGTACATAAACCGATATGACCTTAAGGCAAATGTTATCTCTATTGGCGAAGTTCAAAGGAGACTTCCTGACTTACGTCGATACAAATTAGTAGTTATCGATGAAAGTCATAATCTTAGAAATGATCAGGGTAGCCGCTACCGTTCAATAAAAGCTTACCTTGAAGAAAATGACAGCAAAGTTATCTTACTTTCGGCTACACCATATAATAAATCTTATATTGATTTATCAAACCAACTTAGATTATTTGTTCCTGATGATAAAGACCTTGGTATTAGCCCTGAAAATTATATCAACAGTATTGGTGGACAGATACAATTTTCAGCACATCATACAGAAACCTTTATAAGAAGCATTAAAGCATTTGAGAAAAGCCATTATGCTGATGACTGGCGGGAATTAATGCGACTTTATCTTGTAAGAAGAACCAGGAGTTTTATCAAAGACAATTACGCTGAATTAGATACTGAAAAAAACAGAAAATATCTCACATTTTCAGATGGCACCAGATTCTATTTTCCGGATAGGTTGCCTAAAAAAGTTGACTTTGATTTCGATCCGGATAATCCTAAAGATCAGTATGCAAAATTATACTCTCAAAATATAGTAGATATTATTAATGGTCTTGACCTACCTCGATATGGTTTGGGCAATTATATTTTGCAAAATCCTACTATCACTCCAACTAAAGATGAAGATGTAATCATTGCAAACCTGTCCCGTGCCGGAAAACGATTAATGGGATTTTGCCGGACAAATCTGTTTAAACGCCTTGAAAGCAGCGGTTTTTCATTTCTCATCTCATTAAGCAGGCATATTTTGCGAAACTATGTCTTCTTCTATGCTATCCAAAATAACTTGCCTGTTCCTATCGGTAAAAATATTTCGCAAAACCTTGATGATTTTTTAGAAGATGCTGATACGGATAGTAATGGTGAAAACGAAAATACAATCAGTTTTATCCTTGATGAAAAAACTTATCTCAACAACGCAGCTAAAGTTTATGATTTATATGCCAGTCCAAAATACAAACATCGGTTCGACTGGATAAGAAGTGAATTCTTTGCTTCGGTTTTGCTCAAACAATTGACTAATGATAGTGCCGATATTATAAAAATCATGGAAATAGGTCAGGATTGGAATGCTGACGAAGACCGGAAATTAAATGCCTTACATGAACTCTTATCGAAAAAACACAATAATGAAAAGATATTGGTTTTTACCCAGTACGCCGATACAGCTTACTATCTTTCAGAACATTTAAAAAGCCGAAAAGTTAACCATTTGCAACATGTAACGGGCGATAGTGATAATCCAACAGTATTGGCACAACGATTCAGTCCGGTTAGCAATAAAATGCCTGCAACTAAAAATGATATTAGGATACTAATTTCTACAGATGTTTTAAGTGAAGGTCAAAACCTGCAGGATGCACATATTATTCTTAATTATGATTTACCATGGGCTATAATCAGACTGATACAGCGCGCCGGTCGTGTTGACCGTATCGGACAGAAAGCGGAAGAAATTATTTGCTATTCCTTTTTACCGGAAGATGGGATTGAGCAAATCATTAACCTAAGGAGAAGATTAACCAGCAGAATCAGGCAAAATGCAGAAGTGGTTGGTTCTGATGAAGTATTTTTTGATGGTGACCCAATTAATATCGAAGACCTTTACAATGAAAAAGTAGGAATTCTTGATGAGGAGGAAGACAGCGAAGTTGATCTGGCATCTTATGCTTTCCAGATATGGAAGAATGCAACCGATGAAAAACCGGAACTGAAAAAGACAATACCTGATCTGCCTAATGTTGTGTATGCTACCAAGCAAAACCATTTGCCCCCGGAAAAAGAAGGAGTTATTGTTTACACCCGCACTTTTGATGAAAATGATGTGCTTGCATGGGTTGATACAAAAGGAAATATCATCACCCAATCCCAGTTAACCATTTTGAAAGTTGCTGAATGTAAACCTGACGCTGAGCCATGTTACAAAATACATGGACATCACGAGCTTGTTAAAAAGGGTATTGATTTTATCAGGGAAGATGAAAAAAATACCGGAGGTTCCCTTGGTAAAAAGACAGGCGCCAAATACCGTGTTTATATGCGATTAGACAGGTATTGCAAGGAATATGAAAACACATTGTTCGTGAATGATGCATTGAAAAAAGCAATTGACGATATTTATAAATATCCATTCAAGGAATTTGCACGGGAAACGCTGAACCGGCAGTTAAAAGCTGGAATATCTGATGAAGACCTTGCCAGCCTGGTTGTTTCTTTGCGTGAAGAAGACAAGCTTTGTATTGTAAATCAGGATGAAATGCCCGACAGGGATCCACAGATCATCTGCTCGTTAGGATTAAAAAATAAAGAATAATTATGGCATTAAGCAAACAAGAATTCTCATCCTATATCAAGCAGTTCAAATTCAGGGAACTGTTTAATGATATGGGCTGGAATAATGACAGAACCAAATTGCAAATCGCTACGGATGTTAACACTTATACTTTACAGTCTGTCGCTGAAAAGAGTGGATTCAAAATTCTTTCATGTCAACCACATGACGATGGACTTATTCCTGATTACAATACACGTAAAAAGATTGAAACCAAGGTTACCAAACTGTT
>CAZREZ010000133.1:0-7861 GCA_964599115.1 uncultured Bacteroidales bacterium | reverse complement strand
CTGTGTATTCTGATGTATATGTATAAACCAGATCCACATAATCGGGTCCTGTGGGTGTATCTGGTGCTTCCGGTTCTGTTCTAAAAGTCAGTTCCATATCATCGTCTACTACATCTCCATCACTATCGGTTACTGTTAAGGTCAGGGTTACCAAGCCCGCTGTTATGTCATCAATACTTGGTATATAAATCGGTTGTAAGATAGTTTGGTCACTGAAAGCACCTGTACCGGAGCTTGTCCACTCAACAGAAACCCAATCGGTAGCTTCACCCGTACATTGGAAATCATCGCCAGCGCAAACATAATCATCAGGCCCGGCATAACATGTTAATGTCATTTCCGGAGGCATAATAATATAATCCAACCAGGCACAATCAGCACCAGCAGTAGATCCGCCATTTTTGTCATAAATCCATTTAAAAGTAAAAGTACCTACTCCGACAGGATAAGCTTCTTTGACCCATCCCTGAGTTGTTCCTGACCATTCATCCATAAGTGAATTATTAATAAAGAATTTCAGTTTATCACCACTTTCGGAAGAGACTTTTCTGATAAATGAGATGCTGTCAGCAGCCATTGTTTCCATAGTCAGGAAAAGCTCAGAAGATTGATTATCTCCAATTGCTCCTGACTTAGCACTGTAATATCCTTCATACGGGTATAAATTGGATACAAACCATGGTAAATTACCGTCATGTTGCCAGTTAAATTTACTGAAGTCTCCTGTTTCGAAATCTTCATATATAAGACCGATTTTACTGAAAAATATTTCGTTTTCCTGATAAATACCGGAAACCAGTTCATAATCAAATTCAACTTGAATCACACCGTTTGGAGCTTCAGGGTCAACAGTAGCTGTAAATACAGCATAAACCGGCCCGAAAAATCCTAATGTTCCAAGTGTGTCAACTGTATTATGCATTGTAATATATTGAGAAGCAGTCGTTAGAGTTGCTATTGTATTTTCCGCGAGGCAATGTCCGAGATTATAATTTATAATTTTTATATCAGCAGTTTCTCCCGGGTCTAACCTGCCGTTGTTGTTACCATATATTTGGTCATCAATTATCATATTACCAATTGATAAAACAGGAGCATTAGCAATTAATTGACAAGTACTATACCATGTAGAATCCTCAGAATCTGTAATTGTAATATCAATATCTATCATGTGTTGATCAGGGATACAATCAGAAACATCAAAAGCAAATCCACTTTCAACAGAAACTGTTTGCCCGGAAGCAATATTTCCATAATTTTCAGTAGAATCATTGAGAATTATATAATCATCATTAATACTGATATCCACAACCACATCATTACCCGGTTCGCCTCCAATATTTTTAATTGCCAGGGAAAGCTGGATACTTTCTCCAAAATCAATCATATTATTATTATTTCCAGATGTATCAATTACTTGATTTGATTCATACACAAAATAAGGACAATTAGCCGGAACAATTTCAATTGTGCCGATATGAGGTAAAAAGTTAAATCCGGTAATAGTTATAGTTATTATACCCGGAGCTGTTAATCCATCAAATTGTAATGTTGCTGTTCCGTTTTCAATAAATGCCGTTGATATTATAGCACCATCAAGAGTAAGTGCAACCACACCACCTTCGGCATTTGCATTAACGCTTAGCTGAGTTGCTCCAATAAATACTGTCGGGTAATATGAAACTGTCATATCCTGTGGAACGGCTGTCCTAACCATAAGAGAAGGGTCTCCGAAGCATGTCCAGGTATCAGTCATTTCTTCTCCCCCACTGCCATATTCATCGTTCATTTGCATACAACCGTTCATTGAAATACCACCAAAACTTCTTTTAATATTGTTCTGATAACTTTCAACAAGAATATCTGCCATTTCATCCTGACCGCACATTGGAGGGTTCCAGCTTTGGTTAATAGTGGACATTAGTGTTGCAATTGCACCCGAAGGTTCACCATTATGTTCTGCCCTAAGCCATGCCTCAGCAAAACACGTGGTTCCAACAAAATTGCCATTAACACAAGCAACTGCCCAAATAAAGGGAAGCATTCCCGTATTTGTCAGGTTATTGACGTTAGAATTAGAAAATCCCGAAGAGCTCCATGATGTTGTACTTCCATGACCACAATAATTAATTATGCTTGTTCCGTCGTTTATTGCCTGCGCAACCATTGTTGGAGTTGGATTACCAGAAGCATCATTTCCTCCCTGGCTTCCGTCATATAATTCATTACAATAAGTATAAGTAAATCCCAATAAATCGGTGTTTATATTTCTTATATGCTCATAATCATATTCACCGTCATCTCCAGGACCTTGGCTAGAAGCAATACCAGTCCCAATAGTAAACCAGTCAAAATCCCTGTAAGGATCTTGCTCATAAGTAAGAGTCCTTTCAACCTGAGTTTCAACCTGACCAACATTTTCAGCAGAAAACCTTCCAACAAATAAATCAGGATAATGATCATTTCCAACAATGTAACCGTAGTCATTATCAGAGTCACCACTTGAATATGACGTTGGTACCTGAGCACCATCTCCAACCAATAAAACAAAAGTCAATCCATTATTGTTATAATAATTTGCAATATAGGTTTTAATGGCAGCAGAGTTACCAATAGTTGCAACATCAACAATTTCGGTTGGCATTCCTATTTGGGTTTTCCATTCAATAAATGGCTGCATTGCTGACATAAAATCTGCATAACAAATAATCAGCATATTTCCATGATCATCAACGGGTGTATATCTGCTGCTGTTTGTATTCAAAAAATGACGATGATAAATATTTTTGAATTCGGCACTTATCTTTTCGGGAGCCCTGTCCCTGATTAATGGATTAATTCCATTATTATTTACTTTTTTTACCTCAATTGTGATATTATAATAAACCCTTAAAATATTTGTTGCAGGATTATACTGAAAAGGATAAACCACAATTGTTTGCCCTCTGTAATC
Organism: uncultured Bacteroidales bacterium; assembly: GCA_964599115.1. Taxonomy (GTDB): domain Bacteria; phylum Bacteroidota; class Bacteroidia; order Bacteroidales; family JADFUO01; genus JADFUO01. Next base: position 4,908 of record CAZREZ010000133.1, on the reverse strand, counting down.
ACGAATTATATAAGGATCGCGAAGTTCCGCCAATTCTTCAGGGAAAAATTTATCCTGCTCATATTGTTTTCCATAAACATACGGAACAGTAGCAGGATCAATGTCTCTTGTAAAATTACCTTTAGACGGAGCAATTTTTATGTTTGTAAAATCCCTGAACGATGATGAAATTACCTTTAATTCCATTTTTGCTAAATCAGGAATTATTACCGATGAAGTTAATTTAAGTAAGTCCGGAGCTCCGGCCATAAGAAGAGGAGATGTGTTTTCAAGGTTGATATTTAAAGCAATTCCTCTCGGTGTTTGTACTTCATTCGTAAAAAATCCATCAAAAGAAAATTGTAACACAGAAGCTTCAATATTTGATGAAATAAGATTGACTTTAGCCGGAGTAGGTTCGGATGAATGAATGTTAATCCAGTTATTCCCCATTACACCTAAGAAGCTAAAAAGAACGAATGATGTAAAAATTAATTTTTTCATAGCTACAGATTTTTTAAATTAGTATTTCTTAAATTTTATTTAATGATAATTAATTTCTTTGTGATTTTTTTATCGGGAGTTGTTAGCATGCAATAATATATTCCTTCTTCAAATCCTGAAACATCAACAGATAATTTATGTGAACCGGAATCTAATATAGTTTTATTTAACAAAACAAAAACTTCCTGCCCTAAAGAATTATAAATTACAATAGAAACAGATGATTTGTGTTGTAATTTAAATTCAATATTTGATAAGTTATCAACAGGATTCGGATAAATCAAAAATTCTTTATTTTTAATACTTTCGTTTGAAATTCCAACGGTATTGTCCACTGTAACTTCAAAAGCATCAGAGTAATCACTTTCACCACATTCATTTGTTGCCTTAACTGAAATATAGGCATATCCGAGATAACTCAGATCCCATTCAACAGTTCCGATAAGATCGTTACCTGCGATAGTTCCTGCTTCTTCCGGTTCAATATTCCATTCGTAAGAAGCGGCTAACATTGTTTGAGTTACCGTATATTCTGATGTTGTTGTATAAACCAGATCTACATAATCGGGTCCTGTCGGCATATCCGGTGCTTCCGGCTCGGTAATGAAAGTCAAATTCATTTCATCATCCACAACGCTTCCTTCGCTATTGGATGCTGTTATGGTTAGAGTTACTAATCCGGCAGTTAAATCGTCAATGCTTGGAGTATAAATCGGTTGTAATATTGTATTGTCACTGAAAGTTCCTGTGCCTGATGTTGTCCATTCAACGGATAACCAATCAGTAGCTTCTCCCATACATTGGAAATCATTGCCTTCGCATATTTCATCATCCTGACCTGCATAACATGTTAATGTTAATACCGGTGGCATTATTACATAATCAAGCCATGCACAATCAGCACCAACGGAAGTTCCATTATTTTTTTGATATACCCATTTAAAAGTAAATGTACCGACTCCGACAGGATAAATTTCTTTGACCCAACCCTCAGTCATTCCTGACCACTGGTCTTGTAAAGTATTATTAATAAAAAATTTCAACTGATCTGCATTCTCTTCTGATGATACTTTTCTGATAAAAGATATACTGTCGGCTGTCATAATTTCCAATGTCAAAGAGAGTTCTGAATATTGATTATCTGCTATCGCTCCTGATTTCGCACTGTAATATCCTTCATAAGGATATTGACTGGTTATTGTCCAGGGAACATCTCCTTCAAGCTGCCAGTCAAAGGCACTGAAATTTCCAGTTTCAAAATCATCATACAGTAAACCTATCTTAAGTACGTAAGTTTCATCTTCCTGATATACTCCTGAAGCCACTTCATAATCAAAGGTGGCAAATACCACTCCATTGGGTGCGTCGGGATCAACAGTAACATTATATATTGCATATACTGGTCCGAATAATCCAATGGTGCCAAGTGTGTCTATTGTGCTCTGCATTGTAATATACTGGCTGGCAGTTGTTAAAGTTGCTATTGTGTTTTCAGCAGTACAATGCCCTAAATTTATATTTTTGACTTTAATATCAGCGGTTTCTCCTGGATCTAATCTTCCGTTACTATTTCCTGTCTGGCTGTCATCAATAGTCAAGCTTTCAATAACAAGCACAGGTGCATTTAAGATTATTGTGAAATCAGCATTCCATATTTCTTTATTCACATTTTCAATATCCATATTAAATGTTACCAGATGTTGGTCAGGAATTAATTCTGCAACCGTAAAAGCAAAGGCACTATCCTGCATAGAAGTTGATTGTGCTGCAACATTACCCCAATCATGATAATTATCTGTAATTGTAATTAAAGGATCACTTGAAGAAATTGTTGCAGATACGTTAGTTGCATCCGAATTTCCAAGATTTTCAAGTTCTACATTTAAAATTATATTTTCTCCAAAATCAACCAATTCGTTATTATTACCTGATTCATCATTAATTTCAATATCACTTAGAGTCATATATGGTCCTTCCGGATTAGCCACAAGCACAGTTCCAAAAAACGGTTCACCGTTTTGTTTTGTAACAATAACATCGGCTGTTCCTGGAGTTGTAATAGGAGTTATCTGAACTTCCGCAATTCCATCCTGATCAGCAAGAGTAACACCGTGCAAAACACCATTTAATGAAATTGCCACATATGCGTAAGCCTCGGTTGTAACAGTGAATGATGTTGAGCCCAAAGGCATTAATTCCTGATAATTAACAGCAATCACCGGAGGTTCGGAATAATATATCATTAATGACGGGTCGCCCATCAGGCAGTAAATATCCCAATAATATTGTGCTAACCCGGGTGAGCCTTCAGTAACTGCAAGATTACCGGCAAAAATCATTTCATCCTGTGCAACATACCATTCTCCAAATTCCTCTCCATGATCATGAAACATCCTGTCATAAGCTCCTAAAGTGGTTTCTTCATAAGAAGGAGGATTTTGTGAGATTTGTCCAACCCCCACACCAAAATAATAATCTTCATCCCAATAAGTACTATTAGATGCACCTATATAGCCGACCGTTCCTTTATTCTCAGCCCTGAGCAAAGCTTCGGCAAAACATTCATCTAATTGGTATTCGCTTGAAGAACAGCAATTACCGAGCAGTAATCCATACATGTCCTGATTTTGTAAACCTGAAATATCGGAAATTGTAAAAGAAGGGTCTGCCCAACCGTTTGGGCTACAATGAGCCGTGTAATTTCCAAAAGTAACACCCTCGCTGATATTTTGAATTATTTGAGCGGAACTACTACCTGAAGCAGGATAAAGATAAGTATGGGATAATATTCCATGATCTTCATTAAAATAATTTATAGTACCGTAATTTATTTGTCCGTTTCCCCAATCATAAGCATGACTTGCATCCACTCCGGATACAAGCACTACCTCATCAAGATAAGTAGGATCAGGCATTGTATATCTTTCATACATTAAAGTTTTATCTATCTGCGGTTGTAAATGAGCAGTTGTTTGTGCTGAATATCTTCCGTAATAAATTTCAGGGAACAGATCACCGGTAAATTCACAATAGTTCCTGTCGGTAGCACCATTTCCATTATTCCAGGCAGGAATTTGCTGAATATCTCCAACAAATAACACAAATGAAGGTGCGGGATCTTCCTGTGTACCTGCATTATAAAGGTTTTCAATGTATGCTTTGATTGACTGAGTGGTTGTTCCAACTCCGGGCTCATCAGTGTATGCTTCAACTATTGTAAAACCTTTTTTTATTTTCCATTCAATAAGAGGTTGTAACTGGCTTTCAAACATCCTATCGGATATAATTACATATTTTATTGGATATCTCATGAAATTTTCCCTGCCTGAAACCTCTTTGAAATTTAAAAGTTGATTGTTAATTGCATTAAAATATGGTGAGTAATTATTCTTTTTTAATTCAATGGTTTTTTCAATATCTGCATTTTCGAAATCAATTTCAAAATCAATGTTTTCATAAACTCTGATTGTGTTTGTAACAGGATTATATTGAACAGGAGCTATATTTAATCGTGCTATACGTGTCCCTCTCATATATCCCAATATATTAACTGTAACTAATTCCTCATCGCCAAATGAATTAATTTTATAAGCATTTTCATTATATATAAATTCATGGAAGTCTTCGCTTTTTGAACGTGGCGGTTGAGTAGGGATTATTTTATTTGAAATATCAAACTCAGATAGTTTGAATTCCTTAATCTCAAAACTATTTATTTTAACTATCGGTTTTGCCCCGGCCGGAATTTCTATCAGAACTCTTTTAACAGGAAGTTCAGGACTTCCAACTGTTAAACTTTTTGCATATTCATTGATGTGAAATTTTGTAAAAAGACCTATTTCGGTATTAACATCAAAGGTTTTTATTTTTGATACCGAGTTATAGAGGTGTAATTTTGAATATGTATTTTCTCTAATTGAAAGTGATGCTTTATCACCCGGTCTTATAATAATATCGTTAGCAGAAAGTTGAAAAGAAAAGAAAATCAATCCACTTAAAATCAGTAATTGAGTTTTTTTAGAAAACAAGGACAAAATTGAATTTTTCATAACAAAAAGTTTATTAAGTAAATATTTTATTAAGTATTTGTTTTTAAAGTTTTAAAAACAGGCAGAAAATCAGCACCAGTTAAAATAACAGACAATATTTTGAAGTTTTAAGTTGCAATATATTGCAACTTTTAAACAACAAAGCCCCGAAATTGATTTCAGGGCTTAACTTCAGGGTTTAAATAATTTTATTTCTGAATCATAATTTTATTAATACTATTGATGTTATCTCCTTCAAAAATCAGATAGTAAATACCAACAGGAAGATAGCTCAAATCAAGAGTATTTGTATAACTGCCTTTTATTTGAATATTACTTTCCTTATATACAAGCGAGCCAATAGGATTAATTATCTTAATATTTAAACTTGCTGTTT
>CAZREZ010000132.1:0-7909 GCA_964599115.1 uncultured Bacteroidales bacterium | reverse complement strand
TTTATAACAATATATAAACCCCTATTTTAGCAACCATGTTTTTTCAATTAAACCAACTTAACTAAGAATTCTTTCTCTGAATAGGGCTGTGATTTTTGATAAATTTATTTCATCTACTTCATTAAAAGCATTTATATTTACTGAATCAATATCAAATACCGCAATTAATTTTTTTTGAATATTTAATACCGGTATCACAATTTCGGATTTGGTTTCAGCCGAACATGTGATATGAAATTCCGGCTTTTCAACATCATTAACAAGTTGAATTTTCTGTTCACGGGCGCATTTCCCACAAACACCCCTGTTAAAACTTATTTCCAGACAACCGTGTTTTCCCTGATAAGGGCCAACCTTAAGTGTGTTTTCATTAACTACCCTATAAAATCCCACCCAATTAAAATGACTAAAAGTATGATATACTTCAGATGAAATTGTGGACATTATCACTATAATATCTGTTTCACCTTCTATCAGTATTTTGATTCTTTTTATGAGTTCTTTGTATTTTGTTTCTTTTGTTTCCATTTATTGTTTTTAATCTTGACTTGCACATAACATTGATATTTATATATCCAAATCGTCTAATGGTAATTTTACATAAGTTAAAAATGAATAGTTAAAATTATTTTGTGGGTCGCTTTTTATATCTTCCTGTTCAATCAGTTTCCAGTTATCAAAATTTACCTCAAAAAAAGCATCTGCTTCAAAATCTTTATGAACTTTGGTTAAATAGAATCTATTTGCAAAAGGTAAAAATTGTTTATAGATTGAAGCACCGCCGATGATGAAACTTTCGTCTGTATCATTGCATAAATCCAGGGCTTCATTAATTGAATAAACTGTTATACATCCCTCAAATTTATCGTTTTTATCATCGGAAATTACAATATTATTTCTGTTGGGCAACGGACCGTTTGGTAATGATTCATAAGTTTTTTTACCCATTATTACCTGATGTCCTTTCGTGATTTTTTTAAATCGCTTCAAGTCATTTGAGATGTGCCATAAAAGTTTATTATCCTTTCCAATGGCATTATTCTGAGCAATTGCAACAATTATTGATATTTTTTTCATTAATTTCCGAATTTATAAATATTGTGTCGGGTAAAATTACACTACTGTTAAACAGAAATCTTACCTTTAATATTAGGATGAGAAATATAATCCACAAGTTCAAAATCTTCATACTTAAAATTAAAAATATTATTTACTTGGGGATTGATTTTTATGCTTGGTAGCTTGTATGGTTTACGTGTAAGCTGCAATTTCACCTGATCAATATGATTCAAGTAGATATGAGCATCGCCGAAAGTATGAATAAAGTCACCCGGTTTAAGATTTGTTATCCTTGCTATCATCATTGTCAAAAGTGAATATGAAGCAATATTAAAAGGTACTCCAAGAAAAATATCAGCACTTCTCTGATATAAATGGCAGGATAATTTTCCGTCGGCAACATAAAACTGGAACAAAATATGGCATGGGGGCAAAGCCATTTTATCCAGCTCGCCAACATTCCAAGCATTGATTATATGCCTTCTTGAATCCGGATTTGATTTTATTGATTCTATTAAATTAGTGATCTGGTCAATATATTTACCATCCGGTGTAGGCCACGACCGCCACTGGTAGCCGTAAATATGTCCCAGATTGCCGTTTTCATCAGCCCATTCATCCCAGATAGTTACTTTATTATCATTAAGAAATTTTATGTTTGTATCACCAGCCAAAAACCAAAGCAGTTCATAAATGATTGACCTTAAATGCAGTTTTTTGGTTGTCATCACAGGAAAGCCTTTTTCTAAATCAAATCTCATCTGGTAACCAAAAACACTGATAGTTCCGGTTCCTGTGCGGTCATTTTTATCAATACCGTTTTTTAAAACGTGTTCTAATAAATCAAGATATTGTTTCATTATTTTAATATTTTTGTTATTGGATATTGTTGTAGAGACACGCCATGGCGTGTCTCTACAATTTATCCAATCAGCATTCCGACAATAGTTGCAGAAAACAAAGATGCGATTGTACCTGCCAGTAATGCTTTCATTCCATATTTTGAAAGCAGCTTTCTTTGATTTGGGGCAAGCGAACCTATACCTCCAACCTGAATACCTATTGAAGCAAAATTAGCAAAACCGCAGAGCATATAGGTTGCCATAATAATTGATTTTTGGTGTGCAAAGGCACCTGCTTCTTTCAGGTCAGCAAGACTGATATATCCAATAAATTCGGTCATAATTATTTTTTCGCCGAGCAAACGCCCGACAAGCGTCATATCCTGGGCACTTACACCAATCAGCCACATAATTGGTGAAAAAATATACCCCAGAATAAATTGAAGCGAAAGTTTAGTGTACTGACCACCTGTACCTTCTGCAATCATGGAGTTTAGGCCTGTCCACCCACCAATTTTCATCGTTATAAAATTGAACATTGCTATAAATGCAATGAATACTAACAGCATTGCAGCAACAGTTACTGCTAATTTTATTCCTTCTAATGTTCCGTTTGAGATAGCATCAAGCACATTACTGCCAATCTTTTCTTTTGATATTTCTATAGTTTTTGAAATATCTTCAGTTTGAGGCACTAAAATTTTTGATGCAACAATAGCTCCGGGTGCAGCCATTATTGAAGCAGCTAATAAATGTTTTGCAAACAGCAGGCGTTGCACAGGGTCATCACCACCTAAAAAACTAATATAAACAGCAAGTACTCCACCTGCAAGAGTAGCCATGCCTCCTGTCATTACAAGCAATATCTCCGACTTATTCATTTTTGGGAGATATGCCTTTATCATTAGTGGAGATTCAGTTTGTCCTAAAAATATATTTCCTGCTACCGATAAGCTTTCAGCTCCTGATAATTTCATAGCTTTTGACATCAACCATGCAAGAACATAAACTACCTTTTGGATAACTTTTAAAAAATATAAAAGACTCATTAATGCTGAAAAGAAAATAATTGTTGGTAATATCTGTGTTGCAAAATTTATAAGCGATGCTTCTACTTCACCTGTTACCATTGATCTAAACAAAAAATCACTACCTGCTTTTGTAAAATCAAGAATAAGAACGAATATTTTTCCTGTAAATTCAAAAATTGCCTGTATTACGGGAATATGTAAAATTCCTATTGCAATAAGCACCTGTATGCAAAGTCCGGTAATTACCACCCTCCATGATATTGCTTTACGGTTGTTGCTGAAAATATAAGCAATTAAAACTAAAACTATAATCCCTAAAATTCCCCTTAAAATTGTTATAAAACTAACACCCGAACCTTTTTCAGAAATAAGAATGTTTTTTTTTCCTTCTGTTATTATTGTCAAATCTTTTTTTGCATCTTCAACCGACATTTCAACAGTAGAATCAATATTCGGTATACTAAATTCTGTTGAATCATTTTGAATTGATGAATTTTGAGCAATTACTATTACCGAACCTATTGCTATAACTGCTATTATAAAGATTAAAAATTTATACTTCATATATATAATTTAATTTATCACACTATTTTTCTTCTGTTTATTTCATCCCTTATTTCAGATGCTTTCTCATATTCTTCATTATCAATAGCTTTTTTCAGAAGAACATGTAATTCATTCAATGAATAATCGGTATATATATTTCCTTTTTTATCTTCTCGTTGAGTTTGTTTTTTACTTAGTGGACTGGCAATAGTTTCATCCAAAATAACACCAGCTTCTGACAGAATTTTTTCAAAAGTATAAATAGGGCAATGAAATCTTATAGCCAAAGCAACAGCATCTGAGGTACGTGAATCTATCTCGCTTATAATGCCATCCTGATCACATATTAATTTTGCAAAAAACACTCCTTCATGAAATTTATTTATAATAACTTCCTTAATTATTACATTATAAGTATCGGCAAATTTTTTAAGTAAATCATGAGTTAAGGGTCTTGACGGTTTCATCTTTTCAAGCTCAATAGCGATTGCCTGTGCCTCAAATCCACCGATAATGATTGGGAGTCTTCTTTTTGAGCCTACTTCTCCCATAATCAATGCATAAGCTCCGCTTTGCGACTGGCTGTAAGACATTCCTATTATTTCAAGTCTGATTTTATCCATTTTATTAAAAAATAATGAAGATAATTTAAAAACGGTTAAGTTGATAAAAGTATTAATTTTTTTTTATTAAGGATTAATAATTTATTAACAATTAAAATACTTTATTAATTTTGTCAGCCTTAAAAATATTTATTCTGAGTTTTAAAATTATATATATAACCCAATAAAGTTAAAAAGATGAAAAAACTACTTAGCATTTTAGCAATTTTCCTGTTACCGGTTTTCACTTTTGCAAGTGAAGCAAATTTGCCTATTCCTGATTTAAAACAAAGTTATTTTGAAACATTCGGTATGAATGGCTGGACATTATTATTGATTGGTGTCATTATCATTTTTATTGGAATACTTTTCGGATTATGGCAATATATAAATATTAAAAAAATCCCTGCTCATAAATCAATGTTAAATGTTTCAAACACTATTTATGAAACTTGTAAAACTTATTTACTACAGCAGGGTAAGTTTTTAATAATACTTTTTTTAATTATTGCTGTTGCCATTTCATATTATTTTCTTGGATTAGCACACCTTAAATTACCAAAAGTTTTATTAATATTATTATGGACTGTAATAGGAATATTAGGTTCATATGGCGTTGCATGGTTTGGAATAAGAATTAATACTTTGGCAAACAGCCGTACGTCTTTTGCCGCTTTAAAACCAAAACCGTTTAATGTCATGTCAATCCCAATGCAATCGGGTATGAGCGTGGGACTGCTTTTGGTTTGTGTTGAGTTGATTATGATGTTAATTATTCTTTTATATGTACCGGGTGAAAGTGCCGGAGCATGTTTTATTGGATTTGCCATTGGAGAATCTCTCGGTGCAAGTGCATTAAGAATTGCAGGAGGTATTTTTACTAAAATTGCAGATGTTGGTGCCGACCTGATGAAAATCGCTTTTAACCTGCCTGAAGATGACCCGCGAAACCCCGGTGTAATTGCCGACTGTACCGGCGATAATGCAGGTGATAGCGTTGGACCGACTGCCGACGGTTTTGAAACTTACGGAGTAACAGGAGTTGCCCTGATAGCATTTATTGTTCTTTCTATTGATTTTAATGTTCTAAATATTTTTCCAACTGAAGCTTCTGCTTTAAATTTTCAAAGCATTTTGATAGTTTGGATATTTGCTATGCGTATTTTAATGATATTCACTTCATTATTATCGTACTATATTAATTTGCTTATTTCAAAAGCCAAATTTGGAAATGCCGATAAATTTAATTTTGAAACCCCCCTGACAAACCTTGTCTGGATAACTTCTTTTACATCAATAATTGTTACATACATAATTAGTTATTTATTAATAGGAAAAGTAACTATGTCGCAGGGAATAGTTACGGATTTATGGTGGAAACTGGCAACAATAATCAGTTTCGGGACTTTGGCAGCTGCAATTATTCCTGAATTTACCAAAGCATTCACAAGCTCAAATTCTCGACATGTAAAAGAAATTGTTACAGCTTCGCGTGAAGGAGGTGCTTCGTTAACTATCCTTTCGGGTCTTGTAGCAGGTAATTTCAGCGCTTTCTGGAAAGGATTGGTTATTGCTGCATTAATGTTAGGAGCTTATTTTATAAGTACTATGGGATTAAACGAATTTATGACATACCCGTCAATTTTTGCTTTCGGATTAGTTGCATTTGGCTTCCTGGGAATGGGACCCGTTACAATTGCTGTTGACAGCTACGGACCTGTAGCAGATAATGCCCAATCAGTGTTTGAACTTTCTCAAATTGAAAAAATTCCGAATATTAAAGAAGAGATAAAAAAAGATTTCGGCTTTGAACCCAATTTTAAAAAAGGTAAACATAATCTTGAGGCCAACGACTCTGCGGGAAATACTTTTAAAGCAACTGCAAAACCAGTGTTAATCGGAACAGCAGTGATCGGGGCAACAACAATGATTTTTTCAATTATTCTTTTATTAAAAAAAATGAACCTGTTGCAATTAGAGCTTACCGACCCTCAGGTAATAATTGGTTTTATCACAGGCGGAGCAGTGATTTTCTGGTTCACAGGAGCCTCAATACAAGCAGTTACTACAGGAGCTTATCGTGCTGTTGAATTTATCAAAAAACATATAAATCTTGATAAAAAAGAAGCGGATATTCAGGATTCAAAAGATGTTGTTAAAATTTGTACTAAGTATGCACAAAAAGGTATGTGGAATATATTTGCCGTTATCTTTTCATTGACCCTGGCTTTTGCATTTTTTGATCCTAATTTCTTTGTTTCCTACCTGATATCAATTGCAGTATTCGGATTATTTCAGGCAATGTATATGGCAAATGCCGGTGGTGCATGGGATAATGCGAAAAAAGTGGTTGAAGTTGATCTGAATGAGAAAAACACCCCGCTGCACGAAGCAACTATTGTTGGCGATACCGTTGGCGATCCATACAAGGATACATCATCGGTTTCATTAAATCCGATTATTAAATTCTCTACTTTATTCGGTTTGTTAGCTGCTGAAATTTCAATTGAAATGATATTACACGCTAAAAATACAGGTGGAACAAATTACGCCCCTATTATCGGTGGCATTTTATTTGTTATCGGTTTGTTCTTTGTATACCGTTCGTTCTATGGAATGAGGATAAAGAAATAATGTAAAATTTAAAATAACTGTTACAGGTTACATTTTGCATGTTAATTTTTACAGGAGGTATTCTATTTATCATATAGAATAGTTTTAATGCTATTGCTTATCAGTTATTAATTAATGTTTATTGATATAGTATCCAATTTTGCCAGTCTTCTTCAATAGTTGGAAAAGTTCTTATGTTTGGATACTGTTCTTTTTCATTTACCCTTAATGATTTATTACAAAAGAAAAATGCTGAATAGCACGTTCATCTCTTTGAATTGAATAAATCCATTCTAAAATATCATTGATGTTTTCTTTTTTCTTATAGGGTATGTCCTGTTTTGTGTAAACAAATACCAGCAGGTCAGCATCTTCTTTTTTTTCAGCTACTAAACGGTAATTAACATTTAGAGGAAATTGCACTTCAATATCTTTGTGAAAAAGCTTATTTTTTTCGTAATCATTTGGGAAAAGAAATTTTGCTTCATAGTTGTCGCTGATAAGAAAAATTCTTAAATATCCATCCTGATATGGTAGAAATGTAAATTTAAGAAACGTGCTATCATAATACCATTCCTTTATTCCTTCAACTTTAAAGTCAAAAGACAGGTCCCTTTCTGTTTTATATTTAACAACTGTTGCATTAATTGTAACTTCCAAATACGGATTTCCTGATCCATCAACCATCCAATTTTCTTTTATTAATTCCCATTCCTTAACCTCTCCATCCAGTTCGATTGCAGAAATTGAATTAAAGATTTGCTGAAAATCCTCACTGCTTTGTGAGATATTTAAAATATATGTACTTGAGATATTTTCTGTTATACCGGCACGAAGTAATGCTTCTTTTTTAGCTTCCAGTATGGCTTTGTTTTTAGTCTGTTCCTTTGTCATATTTTCAGCCATTGAGCAAGCACCCTTTACTCCCCTTATTTTAATATTTTTCTGGGAAACAAGTAATAATGGAAGAGAAGTTAAAAAGAAAATGAGCAAAAGTAAGTACAAGCATTTATTGTGATGCTTTGTAATACTTTGATATTTCAGATTTTTACTCATAAGAAATGATATATAATTTTTTTGTAAATATATTAAATGTTTTTGTAACTATTCAGGTATAAAAAATTATTAACAATTAAATTCCAAAACATAAGCACCAAAAAACAAAAAACAAATAAATTCCAAATATCAATGATCAAATGTTCAAAACAGTTTTGAA
>CAZREZ010000131.1:0-7951 GCA_964599115.1 uncultured Bacteroidales bacterium | reverse complement strand
AAACAGTTTCAGCCATTTGATCATTGATATTTCGAATTTATTTGTTATTTGTTATTTATTATTTGGTGCTTTATTTCAAAATTTGTTTGACTTTATGGACAAGCACTAATTAATGTCGGTCTATAATGTCCGAATATTTTTAGTAATTTGAATATCGAATAATGATTAACGATTTTAGATTTATGATTTTCAATAACTTCGTAAATCGTTAATCGGTGTTCATTATTCTTAAATCAATTTATACTTACTTTATGGACAAACATAGGGACTAATTAAACAACCCCCAAGTCCATCATTGAATTTGCTACCTTAAGGAAGCCTGCAACATTAGCGCCTTTAACATAATCAATATACCCATCTTCTTGTTTTCCATATTTAACACATGCCTCATGAATACTGCTCATTATATGATGAAGCCTATTATCTACTTCAGAAGCAGGCCAACTCAGTTTCATTGAATTCTGTGACATTTCCAAACCTGATGTAGCAACACCACCTGCATTAACGGCTTTCCCTGGTGCAAATAAAATTTTATTTTCCTGGAACACTTCAATAGCTTCGGGTGTTGAAGGCATATTAGCAGCTTCTGCCACACAAATACAACCATTTTTAATTAGATTATCAGCATCCTCTTTATTAAGTTCATTTTGAGTAGCACAAGGTAAGGCAACGTCACATTTTACTTCCCATGGATGTTTACCCTGGTGAAATTGAGCACTTGGAAATTCATAAGAATATGGTTTTACGATATCCTGATTTGATGCTCTTAATTCAAGCATATAATCAACTTTTTCATCTTTTATACCATCAGGATCATAGATATAACCATCGGGTCCTGAAAGTGTAACAACTTTACCACCCAATTCGTTAATTTTTTGTACAGCTCCCCATGCTACATTTCCAAAACCGGAAACAGCAACGGTTTTTCCTTTAATTGTATCACCTTGGGTTTTTAGCATCTCTTCCGTGAAATAAACCGTACCAAAACCTGTTGCTTCGGGTCTGATCAAACTACCTCCCCAATTTAATCCTTTTCCTGTTAAAACACCTTTATGCTCATTGGTTAATTTTTTATACATTCCGTATAAATATCCGATTTCTCTACCACCAACGCCAATATCACCGGCAGGAACATCAGTTTCTGCCCCGATAATTTTCCATAATTCAAGCATAAATGACTGGCAAAATCTCATTATTTCAGCATTGGATTTTCCTTTGGGATTAAAATCAGAACCACCTTTACCACCTCCCATCGGAAGGGTTGTTAAGCTATTTTTAAATACTTGTTCAAAACCGAGAAATTTTAAAATACTTAAATTCACACTCGGGTGAAAACGCAGACCACCTTTATACGGACCAATAGCATTGTTAAACTGAATCCTGTATCCGATATTTACATGCACTTTCCCGGAATCATCAACCCATGGCACCTTAAAAGTAAATATGCGATCAGGTTCAATAATTCGTTCAATAATTCCTGCTGATTCAAATTGAGGATTTTCATTAACTACATCTTCAATTGATTCTAAAACTTCACGAACAGCTTGCAAATATTCAACTTCTCCAGGATGTTTTTTCTCAAGCTCAATCATTAATTTTTCTATATTCATAATTATTATGTTATTTGATTGTTAATAAATGTTTTATAAATAATCGTAAAAAATACTTTGCAAAATTATATTATTTTAATATGATTATATTAATTTATTTGAAAAATATTTTTAACCTGATTAATTCACAAACAAAGGCAATAATTATGTGAATTAATCTGAATATCCAGACTTAAATATCACACCTAAATTCTTCTTTCCGTCAATTAATATTTTCATTGGTTTTTCAAATCTTAAATGTCTGATAAATTCATCTTCAAATAATGGCTTGAATTTTGACAAATAGTCTAAATCATAATAACCGTCGTTGATATATGGATTAATTGTAAAATATCCTACACGGAAAGAGGTCAGGTTTTGAAAAAAGTGTGTTCCCTGGCTTGGGTCAATTCTGTAATTTTCCAGACCTGATTCAACCATTACTCTTGCTCCTGATATTTGTGACCATTTAACGGGAATACCGAGATGCGGATCATTTGAACCCCATCTTCCGGGACCAACCAAAACGTAATTTCTCTTTTCTTTAATTAATTGTTCATTAATATTTCCGATTTTTACTGCAATATTTGAATTTTCCATTGAATTAAACGAATCGGGTTTAACATAAATAAAATCAAATATATTATCAATTACTCCATTGCCTAATGCATTATCTGAAATAATAATTGTTTTATCTAATTGTGTGTTTTCAATTTTTACATCAAAAGTTTCTTTATTTTCAACTATTGGCCTTATTTGCAAGAAGTTGAAAATCTTAGGTTGTCCCTTTGGAGTGTCTAAGTCAATCGCAAATTCAATTTCAACAGGATCATTCATTTCTTTTTGACTAATATCCAAAATGTTTTGCAAAATATCAGATAAGGGGAATACATTATAATTTAAAATGTTTGAAAAGGTTATTAATTTTTTTCCTTTATAATTTATTCCATCTCTTAAAATATTATTTTCAAAATCATAAGTAGAAGCTATATGTTTAATAGAATTATCATTTTCAGCATCACTAATTCTAAGTTTTAAAATATTCATGCCGTCATCGGTTGAAGGGGTAAAGCTGTCTTTATCAAGATTAAGTGCAAAGAATTGTTTTTGAGTATCTTTTAATGCCATTTCAGGTGAAGAAAGCTGCATTACTTTTTTAGAATATTTTGGCGAAAAACTCAAATTTACTCCACCATCCACAATATATTTACCCAATCCAAGGGCTACGTTTGCAATACCGTCTTCGGTTTTTTCTGGATGTATAGGATAAAAATTTAATGACCTTGCAACACCTGAGATCGTTGGATAAAATCTATTTCCATGTTTTGTTCCACAAGCTTCCTGTAATACTATTCCCATTTTTTCTTCGTCAATAATATTTGAAATAGCTTCCAAATATGCTTTACTGTCTTTGAAAAAAGTGGATGCATAAACACTTTTAATTGCATTACATAATTGTTGCAAACACAGTCTTTCGTCAGATTTGATATTTGGGATCATATAAGTTGAATAAACTCCTGCAAAGGGTTGATAAAGTGAATCTTCTAATAAACTTGATGATCTGATTGCAATTGGTTTATTTATTACTGAGATAAATGCTAACAGATCTTCATGTATATGGACAGGAAGTTCGGCTTTAATAAAATGTTTTAATATATCTTCATCACTTGCATCAGATAAAGCAATTTTATATAATTTATTTTTATCAATAAATTCATCGAATACATCAGTTCCAAGTACGACTGTCCTTGGAATTGTGATAATTACATCATTGAATTTATATAACATTCTGTTACGTTTAATCATTGAATCAATAAAAGCCAAACCTCTTGCTTTTCCACCGATTGAACCTTCTCCTATTCTGGAAAAAATCAAATATTCATCAAAATTATCTTTTTGAAATTTTGCAATAACACCTCTTCCTTTATCAAGTCTGAAATCAGCAATTGTGTCAAACAGGTATTGTCTTATTTCATTTAAATCGTTAAAATCTTCACATTTACCATGTTTAAAAATTTTTGCAATTGGAAACAACGCTCTTGCATATAACCATTTTGAAATATGATTTCTTTTAATATGGTATTCGAGCGATTCATCAGGTATTTCAAATATTTTTTGTTGAAGTGATTTAAGATCAGATACATGTATAATTTCCTCATTAGTTTTAGGATTATAAAATACCAAATCACCAAAAGCAAAATTTTGAATAATAAAATCACGTAATTCCTTTGATAGTTTCCTTGAATTTTTATTTAAAAAACCAATATTAAGCTTTTTTGCAATTTCTTTATTTTTAGCTTCAGATGATTGCAGCAAGATAGGAATTTGTTTATCAATACTTTTTATCTTCTTGCAAAGTTTTATTCCTGCCTGAGTATCAATCTCACCATTTCTTTTGTAGCTGATATCTGAAATAATCCCTAATAAATTATTTTTATATTTCTCATATATTGTTAATGCTTCTTCATAAGTAGTTGCCAGAAGGATTTTAGGGCGTCCTCTCATTCTCAGCATCTTCTGATGCATATTAAGACCTTCTGTCATAAATTTTTTAGATTGTTTAAAAATAATTTTATAAATGTTGGGTAAAAAACTTGAATAAAACCTCACGGAATCCTCAACTATAAGGATTGCCTGAACGCCAATATCCAATATGTCATGTTCAGCATTCATTTTATCTTCAATAAGCTTAACTATTGCAAGTAAAATATCAGCATTACCGAGCCAACTAAATACATAATCTATATTACTTAAGTCATCTTCCCGAAGTTTTATTGCAACATTACGCAAAAATGGTGTTAGTAAAACAATAGGAATGTCTGGATATTTATTTTTAATATTGTTTACTAATTCAAAAGCATCAGTGTTATCAATGCTTAGCATTGCAATAATTAGATCGATGTTTTCATTCTCGATAGTTTCAATAGCTTTCTCTGCATTTGATACCTGAATAAATTGAGGTGGATACCGTAGATTCAAAGAAGCATATTCATCAAAGATCTGCTCATCAATTCTTCCATCCTCTTCAAGTAAAAAAGCATCATATTTACTTGAAATAAGTAGAACATGATAAATTCTTTTTTTCATAAGATTATCAAAAGAAGTATCGGTAAAGTAGTATTTTTTTGTTTTATAAGCAGTTGGATATATTGTCATTTTCCTTGAGTAAAAAAAATTTTGTATATAAAAAAAACAAATTTAATTAAATTTTGTTAAAATTATTCAGTATTGAAGAAAAACTGTGCTTATCGGTGAGATATAGTTTCGGGTTTATCATAAAAAAAGAAGCAGAATATAACCATAAAATTAAGTATTTTACTCTGCTTCTTTTATTTATTATTTTCCTTTTGGAAATTACACATTAAGAATTTTTTCAGCTTCAGCTTTATCGTAATCCATTATGTACGGAATATCACTTATTTCACTTGCTTCATGAGTCAAAGCAGCAAGATCGTGCCTGGTGATATATTCTAATGCAAATTTTCTTGAACCGCACATGAGCTGGCGAAGTCCCTGAGCGAGACGTTCATAATAAGTATATAATCCAATAGCACCTGTTGGCAACTTTTTAAATTCATCATTTCCTAATTCTTTTTTAAGGTCACTGGCAGTTACAAAAATTTTCTCTACAGAATTGCCAAAACGCTCAATGTAAACTGGAACCTGGTTAGCTTCGATTGTATTTCCAATTGTTTTACCAACCATTGCAGCAGCAATAGGAGCACGAGCCATACCAATGAGTTTCACAAAAGGAGCACCTATTGCAAGCCCTTTAAATATCTGGTCTTCAAGTGTGAAACCTCCAGCTAAAGCCAGTGGTGGAACATATTCGCCTTTATCAGCTAATTGTTTAGTGTATTTATATAATAATGAGTGTAACTCAACAGGTGGTACACCCCATTCATTCATCATTCTCCATGGGCTCATGCCTGTTCCTCCACCTGCAGCATCAACTGTAAGAAGATCAATTTTATATTTTGATGAAAATTTAATTGCCCGTGCAAGGTCAGCAGGTCCATAAGCACCTGTTTTAAGAAAGATATATTTAGCTCCTGCTTTACGTAGTTCTTCAGCTCTGTTTGCAAATGCTTCTTCCGATACCATACCAACACGTGAATGACGTTCAAATTCGGAAAAAGCCCCATGTTCAAATGCTTTGATAACATCAGGGTCTGTGGGATTAGGCAAAACAATATAGCCACGTTTATACAACATCTGAGCTTTCTCAAGACTTTTTATTTTTACTTCACCACCGATGTTTTTTGCTCCCTGCCCCCATTTCATCTCAACAATCTCAACACCAAGTTCTTTAATAGCATATTCCTGAACACCTAATTTTGTGTCTTCAACATTTGCCTGAACAATGATAGCTCCGTAGCCGTCACGTTGATAGTCTTTATAAAGTTTTACCCGCCGTTTCAGATCAACGGTATTAACTACCTTACCATTTTTAATTACTGATTCAACATCCATTCCGGCTACATTCTCACCAATTGTAAGTCCGGTACCTGCAAGTGCTGATCCTATAGCTAAACCTTCCCAATTGTTTTTGGCAATATTAGTTGAACCAATACCAGGTATTATCCATGGATACCGGAACTTTATTCCTTTATCATGTCCAAAAGCAACTTCAAGATTAACAGCAGGAAAGATAGCTTTATTACTATCAGCTTCAATGCCCTGTGCACCCACTGCGGTACCCATAATGTTGAAATGAGAGTAATCGACCGGATATTTTTTTTCTGCAGCAGTAGTAATCACACCAAATGGTTGAGGATAAATTACCTCGTGTCCCCGGTAAGCTGATTTACCGATTTCACACATACCTATACAACCATCTATACAGGTTGCACACATTCCACTTGTTGGAACGATGGCATCTTCTGTCCTGTTTTTTGTTAATGTTGCCGCTGAGGCGTTTATTTTTGTTAAACTCATTTTATTTCCTCCGTTATTGTTATTTATAACTTATTTATATATTTCTATTTTAATTATTTACCCATATTTATAAAGTTGGCAATTGGCAGTTGGCAAATTGAACTTGCAACTATTTTTTTGATTGATATTTTTCCGGATTTTCTATCATATGATTTAGCAATCGACCTATTTCCTCTGATTTTTGTTCTAAGTCAATTTTAAGCTTTTTATCAATATATTCACAATGAAATGCAAAATCAATCCATACTTGTGTCTCGCTATTTTCCATATCCGCATCAGATGTTTTACTTACAAAATGTGCAGGGTATAGTCGTTTTCTATATCCTTCTGCAATATTTGAACAAACAGAACGTGATGATTTTCTAATTTGACTTGTAAGGGAATAAAGTTCATCTTTAGGAAAACTTTTCGTAAGATGATAAATTTCCATTGCTAAACTAAAAGCTTTTTTATAAACAGTTAAATCTTTAAAACTTTTCATTTGTTATAATTTGCTAGTTAATAATTGCTTACTGCTTACTGCCTTTTGCCAACTGCCTACTGCCAACTGCCTATTATTTTTCCGTTACACATGTTCCACATTCACCTTTTAGCCCCATCCAGCAATTATAATCATCATAAACATCTAAACATGTTGGCTGGAGTGTATTTTGGCATCTGCCACATAATACATTTTCAGGGTTTGGTCCTTCACATCTTACTGTACATGCAGGACAAATGTACATACAAGCGCCGCATCTTCTGCAAACGTCGGATGTTTTGTCAAAAGGTGTTGTAATTTTTAATTTATTGCCTCTGTTTACAAAACCGATTGCTCTTCCTAACATTTGTTCTTCACATATTCTAACACAAAGTCCGCAATTTATACAGTTTTCCCATTTAGGCGTAAATCTTACTTGATTTAATCCAATTTTTGCTGCTAAATCCTGCAAAACCTTTGATGTCGGACACTGGGCAATGAGAAGCTCTAATATCATTTTTCTTGCATTTACAACTCTTTTCGAAGCAGTTCGTACTACAAGTCCTTCTTCAACAGGATAAGTGCAAGATGTAACGAGTTTAGCTTTATCGCCGGTACCTATTTCTACTACACAAAGCCGACAATTACCACCTGGTGTAAGTCCATCGTGATGGCAAATTGTAGGAATTTCTATTCCTAAGAATTTCGCTACTTCAAGGATCGTCCAACTTTCTTCAGCTTCAAAATTAATCCCATCAATTTTGATCTTAACCATTTTTTACCTCCTGTTTTTCTTGTGAAAGCTCATTAAGTTTTTCTAAAAACCTCTTTCCGTCTTTTGTTTCAAGATCACATCGCAAACATCTTCTCGCTTCATTAATTGCCTGTTCTTCTATTAATCCCTGCTCAACTTCCAATAAATTATATTTTCTTTTCTCAGCCGATAATAGAGTCATTTTAGCCC
>CAZREZ010000130.1:0-7979 GCA_964599115.1 uncultured Bacteroidales bacterium | reverse complement strand
AAAGAAATTGAAAAAGCATTAAAAGAAGATTCTCCTGAATTGCAAAAAAGACGAATAGCTTATGCTTCGGAACATACTTGGGAAAATTTCGTAAACAAGATTTATAAACATATTGAATGATAAGAAAAAGAGACATCATAATTGTTGGACTTCAAAGCCTTGATAGTGAAATTGGAAGTAATTGTGTAAACATTGCTTATGAATTTGCTAAAAATAACAGGGTTTTGTATGTTAATTATCCATTAGACAGACTAACTTCTATAAGACACAATAGCAGCCCTTCAATAAAAAAACGAAAAAGAATACTTAAAGGAGATGAACCCGACCTTATCCAGATAAATAAAAATTTATGGAATTTGTACCCGCGAACAATACTTGAATCAATTAATCAAATCGGTTCAAAAACCATTTTTAATTATCTTAATAAGATCAACAATAGTAGATATGCCAAAAGAATTAATGAAGCCATAAAAAAATTGGGATTCAAAAATTTTATTTTATTTAATGATAGTGATTTTTACAGAAGTTTTTACTTAAAAGAACTGCTTAAACCTGATGTTTTTGTGTATTATACTCGTGATAATATGGTAGCTACCGATTATTTTAGAAAACACGGTTCCAGATATGAAGAAGCAATTATGAAAAAAGCTGATATTGTTGTTGCTAATTCGGTTTATCTGCAAAATGCAGCAAAAATTATCAATCAAAATTCATATTATGTGGGGCAAGGATGTGACCTGACTCTTTTTGATAGAACATTAATTGAAAAATTACCTGAAGATATTGAAACAATAAAAAAACCTGTTATAGGATATATAGGTGCATTAAAAAGTTCAAGATTGGATATAGCTGTAATTGAACATCTTGCAGTTTCAAAACCTGAATGGAGTGTTGTACTGGTTGGTCCCGAAGATGATAAATTTAAAAACAGCAAGCTTCATAAAATTAAAAATATTCATTTTTTAGGCAGCAAAAATATTGATAAGCTTCCCTCCTATTTGGCAGCATTTGATATTGCTATAAATCCACAATTATTGAACAAGCTTACTATTGGAAATTATCCCAGAAAAATTGATGAGTATCTTGCTATGGGAAAACCTGTTTTGGCAACTAAAACAGAAGCAATGCAAACATTTTCCGAACATGTTTACCTTGCTGAAAATAAAGAAGAATACGTTACACTTGTCGAAAAAGCATTAAAAGAAAACAGCTCTGAAGAAGAAAAAGCAAGGGAAGATTTTGCAAAAAGTCACACATGGGAAAATAATGTCTTGGAAATTTATAAAGCTATTCAAAAGCTAACAAATTAATTTAATTGAAATGAGTTTAAAAGAAAATATTAAATCAAACCCAAAATTAAAAAAACTTACGATTTGGGCATTAACACCAAAAAATCAGCCCAGACCGAGATTATGGGTTAAACTCTTTCTTAATCCTCTTAAACATAAAAAAGGTAAAGGTTCAAAAATACGGCGGAGGACAAGAATAGATGTATTACCATGGAATAATTTCAGTTTGGGCAACTACTCAACAATTGAAGATTTCTCTACCATAAATAATGGTGTAGGAGATGTTATTATTGGCGACAGGACAAGAATTGGATTGGGTAATACTTTAATAGGACCGATTAAAATCGGAAATGATATTATGCTTGCTCAAAACATTGTTATGTCGGGCTTGAACCATGGCTATGAAGATATTACAAAACCAATTCACGACCAGCCTGTAACAACAGCACAAATTACAATTGAAGATGAAGTGTGGATTGCTGCAAATTCAGTTGTTGTTGCCGGAGTTACAATTGGGAAACATGCAGTAGTTGCAGCAGGCAGTGTGGTTACCAAAGATGTGCCAGCGTATTCTATTGTTGCAGGTAATCCTGCTAAAATTATTAAAGAATATAATTTTGAAACTAAAAAATGGGAAAGAGGTTGATGTTTGATGTTTTGGAATGTAGTGTCTTTCCATAAAGTCAAACAATTTTTTAAATTAAAGCACCAAATAGCAAAAAACAAAAAACAAATAAATGCTTATTTATTGACAGACTTTATTATGGATAAATACAAAAAACAAAAATTAATTGCATTTTACAGGTACTTTAAAGATTTTTTATCAAATAAAGAATTTGCTTCTATTTTAGCTGCACTAAATTATTCGTTTTTTAATCAACTACCCCAAAAAGATAAAGTTATTAAAAGTAAAATCGGACTTGTTTATACAAGAAAGGGAACAATTGATTTTAAATCTGCAAATTTTGCTTATGAATGGGGAGTGAAAAAATTTATATTAAAAAATTTTAAAGATTATAATATATTTTTAGACATTGGATCAAATATAGGAATTTACAGTTTATTTTTAGCAAAACACGGATTAAAATGTTATGCTTTTGAACCGGTTAAATATAATTATGAAATTTTAATGAAAAATATAGAGATTAATAATTTAAAAAATAAAATTAAAGCTCTTAACTACGGACTTGGCAAGTTTAAGAAAAAAGAAGAATTTATTATTGATCCTGTAAACACAGGTGCTTCCCATCTTGCAGGTCCTGATGAAAGCGGCATAAAGACAATGGTTGATATTTATACTTTAGATTCTGTAATCGATAAATTAAATTTAAAAAAAGATGATAAATTTTTAATTAAAATTGATGTAGAAGGGATGGAAAAACAGGTTTTTGAAGGTGCACAAAATTTATTAAAAACTTTCAGTGATTATTTATTAATATTTGAAACCGTACATTCGGATATTGAAGAAATTAAAAATTTGCTTAATAAAAATGCCAAATTGAATTATTTGCCTGTAGATTATTTAAATATTGCTGCAAAAAAACAATAATTATGCTTACTATAAAAATTTTATTCTGGGTTTTTCTTTTTATCATATTCTATGCTTATTTCGGGTATGGAATTTTATTGTTTGTACTAATTAAAATCCTCCATTTGATTGGATTAAGAAAAAAATATGCAGGTAACGAAGATTATGAACCTGAAGTAACATTGTTTGTTGCAGCTTATAATGAAAAAGATTATGTAGATTCTAAAATCAAAAATTCATTAGAGCTGGATTATCCCAAAGATAAAATTAAACAGGTTTGGGTTACTGATGGTTCTGATGACGGAACACAGGAAGTATTAAAAAAATATGCTGATAAAGGTATTGAAGTTTACCATGAAGATGCCCGTGGAGGCAAGATCGGAGCTATGAACCGCGGTATGGCTTTCGTTAAAACACCAATAGTTATTTTTTCCGATGCAAATACGATGTTGGGAAAAGAATCCATCAGGAGAATAGTTAATTTATTCAGAAATCCTAAAGTCGGATGTGTATCTGGTGAAAAAAGAATTTATCAGAAAGATATGGGTTCCGCTGCTGGCACTGAGGGAATATACTGGAAGTATGAATCAATACTGAAAAAATGGGATGCGGAATTGTATTCAGTTGTTGGAGCTGCCGGTGAATTATTTGCAATACGTACCGAATTATTTCAAAAAGTTGAAAAAGATACTCTGCTTGACGACTTTATTATTTCATTGCGGGTTGCCGAAAAAGGTTATACAATTCAATATGACCCCGAAGCTTATGCTATTGAAACTGCCTCGGCTGACGTAAAAGAAGAACTAAAACGAAAGATTAGAATTTCTGCCGGCGGAATACAATCAATAATTCGTTTGAAAGAATTATTAAATCCATTCAAATATGGAATATTGACCTTTCAATACATTTCACACAGAGTTTTGAGATGGACATTAGCACCAGTAGGTTTACTGCTGATTTTAATTTTTAATTTAATTATTGTTTTAAATTGCGGAATAATAAATTTTAATAATATTTATGTATGGATATTCTGGGCACAAATACTGTTTTATTTGGCAGCCCTGCTCGGATGGTATTTTGAAAACAAAAAAATCAAAATCAAAGTATTGTTTATTCCATATTACTTTTTTATAATGAATCTTTCTGTTTATCTTGGAGTTATGAGATTTATAAAAGGCAAACAGACAGTTAAATGGGAAAGGGCAAAAAGGGGATAGCAGTCAAGTTTAATAAGTGACTATCCATAAAGTGAAACAATTTTTGAATTAATCCCGATAGCTATCGTGACCAAATAACAAAAAACAAATGACAAAACTTATGTTTTAATCTGAATAAATTCAATACATGAAAAACACTTATTCAAATTCATCAAAAATAATTAATGTACTTGAATGTATACGTCAGGGGCAGGTAGGTGGTGGAGAATCACATCTTATTGACCTTGTTACTCATCTTGATAAAGGTAAGTTTGAACCAATTGTATTATCTTTTACTGACGGTCAGATGATAAATACTCTTAAAGAAAAAGGAATCAAGACAAATGTAATTCATACTGAAAGCGGTTTTGATTTCAGAGTGTGGCGGCAAGTTCTTGATTTGATGAAGAAAGAAAAAATTGATATTGTTCACGCACATGGCACAAGAGCCAATTCAAATATCTTCTGGGCAGCCAATCAATTACATATACCAATTGTTTATACAGTACATGGCTGGTCATTTCATCAGGATCAAAAAACCTATGTTCGAAAAATAAGGGAAACTATTGAAAAATTACTAACTAATGAATCTGATGTTACAATCTCGGTTTCGTTCAGTAATCAAAAAGACGGAATAGACCGTTTTAATATGCCGCGTTCAAAAGTTATCTATTACGGTATTGATTTGGATAGATTTAATCCAAAACAACAATTCAAAAAAATTCGGGAAGAATGGAAAGTATCGGAAGATAAAACACTAGTTGGATTCCTTGTCAGAATGACTATTCAGAAAGACCCTCATACAATGATGATGGCAATAAAAAAGGTTCTGGATAAAACCAAAGATATTTATTTTGTTATGATTGGCGAAGGTGATTTAAAAGAAAGCACATTAAACCTTGTTAAAAAACTTAAAATACCTTCTAATATTATATTTAATGATTTCCGTCATGATGTTCCCGATGTTTTAAATGCCATAGATATTTATTGCCTGCCATCATTATGGGAAGGTATGCCTATTGGGCTTATTGAATCAATGGCAATGAAACGGGCAATAATTGCATCCCCTGTTGACGGTACAAAAGAAGCTATCATTAATAATGAAAGAGGTTTACTTGTCCCTGAACAAAATCCTGATGCTCTTGCTGATGCAATATTAAAACTTCATTATGATATTGAACTTAGAAATACTTTGGCCGAAAATGCTTACAACTATGCAAAAGAAAAATTCAATGCAGATAGAATGGCAAAAGACATTGAAAAAATTTACAAAAAGGTACTATCTAAAAAGAAAATTCATTATTACGTCAAACTAAAAATAAGAATTAAGAAATTAATTCCGTTTAATTTTGCTAAAAAGTTAAGAGGTTTCTGGCAAATAATTCTTGGTTTTTATTATAAAGGCTCAAAATATTATTGTCCGTATTGCCAACATAATTCCAGAAAGCTATTACCTGCCGGTTTAAAAATGACAATATACGATGAATTGGAAGTTGCAGGAAGCGGATACAGAAAAAACTGTACTTGTCCGAGATGTTTTTCAATTGACCGCGACAGATTGATTTATATTTTTATGAAAAATAAAACAGATATTTTTTCAAATAAAATAAAAGTCCTGCACATCGCTCCCGAACCCTCAATCAAATCATTATTAAGGTCATTACCTAATATTGATTATCATGCCGGAATAAACTATCGCGACAGTTTTTATTTTTCAAAAGATATCATACAATAAGATTTAACCAATATTTATTATAAAAGTGATGAATTTGATATAGTAATTTGCAATCATGTATTACAATTTATTCAGGATGACAAAAAAGCTATATCAGAAATATACAGGATTTTGAAGCCGGGTGGTTTGGCTATTCTTCAGGTTCCGATTTCATTAAAACTTGATGAAAGCTTAGAAGACGAATATTTTATCATGCCTGAAGACCACGAAAAACATTTTTTCCAGTTTGAAAAAGTCAGAATCTATGCCGGAGATTATCAAAATCGATTGGAAAATGCAGGGTTTACTGTAAAAATCTATAATCCTACAAAAGAAAAATGGATAGAAGATATTGATAAATATGCCATAAATCCTAAGGAAAATGTGTATGTTGGGTACAAAACAAGACAAAAGATAAAAGACAAAAGATAAAAGTAATTAGACCAATAAACTTTAACCTTGTCTACATATGGAAGGTTACGAAAAAGAATACTATTCCACTATTTACGGAGATTCAAATCTTAATGAAGGTTTATATCCGGCAAAGGCGAAAATCGCTTTAAAAAAATATTTCAAAGGATTTCCAAAGGATATCAAAATTCTTGACTTCGGATGCGGCTTGGGTCATAATACATATTTTTTTCCAAATTCTGTCGGTTACGATATTTCTGAATTTAGTCTTGATTTTTGCAGAAAAATGGGAAAACAAGTAATAAACAATATTGAAGATACAGAAGATGGAAGCTTTGATGTTGTATTTTCTTCACATACTTTAGAACATGTTGATAACCCTTTTGATACAATTAAAATCTTAAAAAGGAAATTAAAACCAGACGGTAAGCTTATCTTAATTCTGCCTGTTGAACACCATGGAAAAGCAAACTTTGAAATGGATATTAACCAGCATTTATTTTGCTGGAATTTCAGGACAATAAATAATTTATTGATAAAATGCGGTTTTGAAATTATAAAAAATAAATACTGTTACGGAATAGGCTATCAGAAATTATTTTTTGTCAGCAA
Source organism: uncultured Bacteroidales bacterium (assembly GCA_964599115.1). Classification (GTDB taxonomy): domain Bacteria; phylum Bacteroidota; class Bacteroidia; order Bacteroidales; family JADFUO01; genus JADFUO01. Next base: position 1,229 of record CAZREZ010000130.1, on the reverse strand, counting down.
AATCAGTCAGCGGTTGTTTGAATGTGTTACTACTTTTATTTCCAGAGTTTTGTTTAATAAGGAAATGATGATTGTGGCAAGTATCTCAAGATAAAAGATAAAAGCGACATAAAGTTAGCCCGTATGGGTGAAAAGTGAAGCTAAGCAAGCGACACGAAGTCCATACGGATTTACTTCGTTTCATTAGCCCGAATGGGTAAAAAATCAATGCTCATAGAACGATTTGATTTTTCTTAATAGAAATATAATGTAACATTATTTAATTTATAGGATTATCTGAATAATATTACCCATAATAAAATTTTTGCCTTTCTTTGATCAATGTTTTTATCTGATTGATACTTTCCTGCAACTCAGGTCCTGCTTTAAGAAGCTCTTCTTTAGTTTCTTTTTTTGTAATAAAACCAGCAGCTACATAGTATAAGGGCCTGATTAGTTCTTTAAGGATTTCTCTATATTTTTCGTTTGTAAACCATTCCCAAACCAATAGGTACTGCTGGTGAACTAATAAATCTATGATTAGTAATTCAAGCAAATCAATTTGTTTTTCTTTAACCAATTCAGGAATGAGTTTTTTAATAATTTGTTCAAATTCTTCCATTTTACCTGCCCAAAGAAGAATAATGGAATATAAGCTGGTGGATTTCAAATCTTCTTGATTTTTCAAAAACTTTTCTATCAAGTTGATAGCCTTTTCGGGATTTTTATTTTCCAGATAATACAAAAAAGCCAGATTGTACATAGCTTTAACATGTCCCTTTTTAATTGCTTTGAGGTAATATTTTTCAGCTTCTTCCTGACGGTTCTTATTTTGGTACAAAAGAGCCAGATTGTACATAGCTCCAACATCTCCCTTTTTAATAGCTTTGAGGTAATATTTTTCAGCTTCTTCCTGACGGTTCGTATCTTCGTATAAAAGAGCCAGATTGTATATAGCTTCAACAATTCCCTTATCAATAGCTTTGAGGTAATATTTTTCCGCTTCTTCCTGACGGTTCGTATTTTGGTATAAAAGAGCCAGATTATACATAGCTCCAACATGTCCCTTTTCAATAGCTTTGAGGTAATATTTTTCTGCTTCTTCCTGACGGTTCATATCTTTGTATAAAACAGCCAGATTGTTCATAGCTCCAACATTTCCCTTCTCAATAGCTTTTAGATAATATTTTTCTGATTCTTCCTGACGGTTCGTATTTTTGTATAAAAGAGCCAGATTATACATAGCTCCA
>CAZREZ010000129.1:0-8003 GCA_964599115.1 uncultured Bacteroidales bacterium | reverse complement strand
AAAATAAATTCATTGGCAATAAACCAAGATTATTTCGCCAATCATTTATGTTTAAGATATTAAGCATTTTTTTAGATTTCCTGTAAAAATATTAAAAATTTGATTAATTACAATTTTATTTTGCAATTAAAGCTAATTTTTCAAACAAATAAAACAATTGTCTCACATTCATCATAAAATCCTTATAATTTATTGCCAGAGAAACAAGTATGCAGGTTTTGTTGCTAAATTATTTTTATTCCACATTGTGTTGAATAGCTAATTCCATAGAATTTAATTCAAGGGCAACCAAATTACCAAAACCTTCGCGATTATCCATGTAAACTCCATTATCCAAATCAATAAAATTATATCTCTTTGTTTTAATACACATATTAATAAATTCAAGGCTGACAGGAACATGTCCGTGAATGATCTTTTTGTTATTGATTTTTTCAGGTTTGATTTTATATTCCCTTATCCACAGCATTGCATGCTTGTCTTTAAAAGGATCTCGAATCCTGAAATTTAATCCTGCATGAACAATAATAAAGTTTTCAGTTTCAATAAAATATTCCAGATTTTTTATCCATTGTATATAAATTTCAGGAAATTCTTTAAGACTCCTGATGTTGAAATTAGAAAAAGTATTAGTAGCTCCATGATTTTCCCATTCAAGCCTGATTTTGTTTTTTTGTTTAATCCCTAGAAATTTTATTATTTTTTTTTCTTCTTCAATTGCTTTTAAACAAAAATCTTCGTGATTACCCATCAATAATTTTAAATTGTATTCTTCTTTTTGCAGGTGCATGATATAATCAATAACACCTTTTGAGTCAGGTCCTCTGTCAATATAATCACCTAAAAAATAAAGCTGGTCGTATTTTGTTGGTTTTATATTATCTTCTATTAAAGCCTGTAATGTTTTGGCACATCCGTGTATGTCGGGGATAACCCAGTGTTTTCTCATAAGTTATTTTTTAGCCTGATTGGCAATCTGTTGCATTAATACTTTTATTTCTTCTTCATCTCCAAGAAAATAATCTTTTAAAAGATTCAGATTATCATCAAATTCAAAAACATAAGGAATTCCCGTAGGAATATTGAATTTCAGGATTTCCACTTCACCCATATTTTTAAGATATTTAACAACAGCTCTCAAACTATTTCCATGAGCTGAAACCAATACCTGTTTATGTTTTAATAATGATTTGGAAATTTCATTTTTCCAGTATGGCACCATCCGTTCAACTACTTCTTTTAGCGATTCTGTCAAAGGTATTTGAGCATCGCTCAACTCTTCGTATCTCGGATCAAATCCCGGGCTTCTTTTATCATTTTTATCCAAAGGCGGAGGTGGTATATCATAACTTCTCCTCCACAATAAAACCTGTTTATCACCATATTTTTCAGCCATTTCAATCTTGTTTAAACCTTGCAGCATACCATAATGTTTTTCGTTTAACCTCCAGCTTTTATAAACAGGTATCCACATCATATCCATTTCTTCTAATGCTAACCATAAGGTTTTTATTGCTCTTGTAAGGTAGGAAGTGTAAGCAATTTTAAATTTAAATCCTTGTTCTTTTAAAACTTTTCCGGCTTCTATGGCTTCAATAACACCTTTTTCAGAAAGACCGACATCAGTCCATCCGGTAAAACGGTTTGCTTTATTCCAAATGCTTTCGCCATGACGTAATAAAACTAATTTGTTCATATTTTATATTATTTTCAACAAAAATAATAATTATTATTAATCAAACAACGACTTGTCATCAATGAAGGATTAATATCAGATATTTTTTCATAAATTCGCAGTCTGTTAGTAAATTATTAAGATGAAAATTTACAAGAAACTAAATAATATCATTGGCTGGATAATTTTTGTAATAGCAACTGTGGTTTATATCATTACATCAGAGCCAACAGCAAGTTTTTGGGATTGTGGTGAATATATAGCTACAGCATACAAATTACAGGTAGGGCATCCGCCAGGAGCACCATTATTTCAATTGCTTGGCAGATTTTTTTCATTGTTTGCTTTTGGAGATACAAGCCTTGTTGCAAGGATGATAAACACAATGTCAGCACTATCAAGCAGTTTTACTATCCTTTTCTTGTTTTGGTCAATTACAATTCTGGCTAAAAAATTAGTTCTTGCTTCAGGCGAGATTACCAAAGCAAAGATGTATGCAATTTTCGGCAGCGGAATTGTCGGAGCCTTAGCTTTCACTTTTTCCGATTCTTTCTGGTTTTCGGCTGTTGAAGGCGAAGTTTACGCAATGTCATCATTTTTTACAGCTGTAGTTTTCTGGGCTATATTAAAGTGGGAAGAAACTTCCGACCAGAATCATTCATATAGATGGCTGATATTAATTGCTTACTTGATAGGTTTATCAATTGGCGTACATCTTTTAAACTTACTTGCAATTCCTGCAATAACATTTGTTTATTATTTCAAAAAGTATAATCCAACTAAAAAAGGGATTTTTATAACACTGATAATTTCATTTATTATTTTATCTGTAATAATGTATGTTATTGTTCCATGGATAGTAAATTTTGCCGGTCTTTTTGAAAGGTTTTTCGTTAATTCAATCGGGTTACCTTTTAATACAGGAACAATAATTTATTTTATTTTATTAACCAGCGGAATTATCTGGGGGTTAATCTATACGAAAAAACATAAAAAAGTCATTCTTAATACTATCATTCTTGGATTTATATTTATTTTGATCGGATATTCTTCGTTTTTCTTATTGATTATTCGTTCAAATGCAAATACTCCGATTGATGAGAACAATCCTGAAGATGCAATCAGCCTGCTGGCATACCTTAATCGTGAACAATATGGCGATTGGCCACTTTTACATGGACAATATTATAACGCCCCAATGGTTGACAGAAAAGATGGAAATCCTGTTTACATAAAAGACAAGGAGAAGGGAAAATATTTAATTTCAGATGACAGAAAAAATACTATTCCTGTTTATGATGTAAAATATAAAACGATTTTTCCCCGAATGTGGAGTAGTACCGAAACCATTTATGTTGACGATTATAAAAGATGGGCAGGTATTAAAAGAGATCCGGATAATAAACACATCCCGACTTTTGGTGAAAACCTCAGATTCTTCTTCAGGTATCAGTTAGGCCATATGTATTTAAGATATTTTATGTGGAATTTTGCAGGAAGACAAAATGATATACAAGGAAGAGGAGGCTTATTAAAAGGTAATTGGATAAGCGGTATTAACTTTATTGATGAATGGAGACTTGGCCCTCAAAATAATTTACCTGAAAGCATGGAAAATAAAGGGAGAAACAAATTTTATTTCCTTCCACTGATCCTGGGATTAATAGGATTATTTTATCAGTTTAACAAAAATTATAAGGATGGCATTGTAGTTTCTCTTCTTTTTATTATGACCGGGATAGCCATTGTAATTTATTTAAATCAGTATTCACCCCAACCACGTGAAAGGGATTATGCTTATGCAGCTTCGTTTTATGCTTTTACAATTTGGATTGGTTTGGGAGTATTATCAATATTTGATTTTTTTGCAAAAAAATTTAAACCAAAAATTTCTGCTTTTGCTACAATATTAATTTGCCTGATATTAATTCCAGGAATCATGGCAAAAGACAGCTGGGACGACCATGATCGCTCCGGAAGATATACTGCACTTCAGGTTGCAAAAAATTATCTTAACTCCTGCGCTCAAAACGCAATATTGTTTACCAACGGCGATAATGATACTTTCCCGCTATGGTATGCACAGGAAGTTGAAAGCATTAGAACCGATGTTCGTGTTGCAAATATGAGCTTGTTAAATACCGATTGGTATATTGATCAACTTAAACGTAAAGCCTATGATTCAGATGCGGTACCATTTTCATTAACAAAAGATAAATATATTCAGGGAACAAGGGATTATGTTCCATTAATTAAAAATAAACAATTACTTAATAAGTATTACGATTTGAAAGAAATCATTGCATTTGTTTCCAGTGATAGTCCCAACTCAAAGTTCAACAGCCAGATAGGACTGCTGGATTATATCCCGACAAATAAATTTAAAGTATCCGTTGACTCCTCAACTCTTGTTGAAAACGGTACGGTTCCGTTGGAACTTGCTGATAAAATTGTTCCTGTTGAATGGACTTTAAACAGAGATGGAGTTCATAAAAATAAGATGATGGTTCTTGACCTTTTGGCAACAAACAACTGGGAACGACCGGTTTACTTTGCCATCACAACCGGAAATGAGGCTTATATTGACCTTATGGATTACTTTCAACTTGAAGGAATGGCTTACCGTTTAGTACCAATAAAAACAAAAAGAACCGATGGTCAAATCGGACGGATAAATACGGATGTAATGTATGATAACCTTATAAATAAATTTTATATAGGTATGCAGGATAAAGATATTTATCTTAATGAAGATAATATCAGGATGGCAATGAATTTGAGAAATATTTTTACAAGACTGGCAGATGAGTTAATAATTGAAGGGAAAAAAGATTCTGCTGTTGCGGTTTTAAACAGGTGTATTGAGTTAATGCCTGATGAAACTGTAAAATATAATTATTTTGTTTTGCCGATAGCAGAAAGTTATTATAAAGCAGGTGAAACCAAAAAAGCTAATGAAATTGTTTTAAGACTGCTAGAGTTAGCTGAACAGGATTTGAATTATTATTTTTTGTTTACAGGGCAAAAAACTAAATTGATTAACTTTGAAAAACAACAAGGTTTGGCAAAACTGCATAGAATAAATCAGGTTACACAAAAATACGAACAAACGGATTTAAGCAAAATATCAGGAGATGTTTTTGAACAATATTACGGCTTATATCTCCAAAATCAGAATATCAGGAAATAAATTTAAAATATAACAACTTTGTATTTTATTAAAACACCATTTCTGCTGAAAAATATATTTTCAAAAAATCTGGTTTGGGACATTCCGAATAACCGAAAAAAGATCTATTTGACTTTTGACGACGGCCCCACTCCTGATGTAACACCTGAAATTCTAAATATTTTAAATAAATTTAATGTTAAAGCAACATTCTTCTGCATTGGTAAAAATGTAAAAAACCATCCCGAAACCTTTAATAAAATAATTGAAGCGGGTCATGATATTGGTAATCATACTTTTAATCATTTTAACGGATGGAAAACAAAAACAAATGATTATATAAAAAATATTAAAAAGTGTGAAAAACATTTTGAATCATTTTTATTCAGACCACCTTACGGTAAAATTTTGCCAAGTCAAATAAAATTAATAAAAAAAGAATATACAATAATAATGTGGTCGGTACTTACAGGCGATTTTGATAATAAAATAACCAAAGAACAATGCCTTAGCAACGCCATCAACAATACAAAAGCAGGTTCAATCGTTATTTTTCATGACAGCAAAAAAGCAAAAGAAAAAGTTTTGTATGTTTTGCCAAAATTTTTAAAGCATTTTATTGACAAAGAATTTACGATTGGGAAACTTACTGAAAAAAATTAAAACAGTGATTAAAGAATCATAAATAATCTTTGCGGCTTTGCGTGAAAACATTCTCTCGCCAAGGCGCTAAGACGCAAAGAAAAAATGAAAATATATGACAGAAAATAAAATTGCTAAAATAATTGTTAATACAGCTTACAATATACATGTAAAACTTGGTCCAGGTTTATTAGAATCTGTTTATGAAGAAATTTTATACTATGAATTAGTTAAACAAGGATTAAAAGTAGAACGACAGAAAGGAATCCCTGTAATTTGGGATGATATTAAAATGGAACTTGGTTTCAGGGCAGATTTAATCGTTGAAAACAAAGTTATTATTGAACTTAAATCTGTTGAAGCAATTGCAAAAGTTCATCCTAAAATATTATTAACTTACTTACGAATAACAGGTTTAAAACTTGGACTATTGATAAACTTTGGAGAAAAATTAATAAAAGACGGAATAACAAGAATTGTAAATAATCTATAATTCTTTGCGTCCTTGCGGCTTTGCGTGAAAAACATTCTCTCGCTAAGTCGCCAAGACGTAAAGAAAATAATAAAATATGAAAAAAATAATAGATACTAAAAAAATATTATTCAATTCTTTATTATTAATTGCTGTAATTGTAATCATTACAGAATGTGCCAATCCTATTCCACTGAAAGGAGGTCCCAGGGATATTGCTCCTCCACAGGTATTGTATTGCGTGCCTACAAATTATTCTTCAGGTTTTACAACCGACAAAATTTATATCTATTTTGATGAATTTATTAAATTAAATGAAGTGAATAGCCAGGTAATTATTTCACCTCCTTTGGAAAACATGCCTGATTTTAAAACAAAAGGTAAATCTGTTGTAATTAAATTTGATGAAAAATTAAAAGACAGTACTACTTATACAATATTTTTCGGTGATGCAATAGCTGATATTACTGAAAATAATCCCGTATCAAATTTTGAGTATGTATTTTCAACCGGCCCTACTGTTGACTCTCTGTCAATTACCGGTGAAGTTTTAAACGCATTTACTCTTAAACCGGAAGAAGATATATTTGTTATGCTTTATATTGATAACAATGATACCATACCTTTTGATTCCATGCCATATTTGATAAAGCCTTACTATGTTTCAAAAACCAATAGCAATGGGGAATTTGAATTGAACAATTTGAAAAATGAAACATATAAGATTTTTGCTTTGCGCGATGCAAACGGTAATTATTTATATGATATGCCAAATGAAGAAATTGCTTTCTCAGATAGCCTGCTTATTCCTGATTATTATTATTTCCCTGTTTTTGACAGCCTAATAGCTGATAGCCTGACAGAAGAAGCAATTCTTAATGATTCACTTAAAATTGATACTATAAATAATAATTTATATAAGCTTTTTCTTTTTCAGGAAATTGATTCCACACAGCAACTTACAAAAGCAGCATTAATACGAAAAGGACAATTATCCTTTATTTTTAAATTTCCTGTAAAAAATTTAAATATTAAAGTTTTAAATCATCAGTTTGATAAAGATTGGAAGATTGAAGAGATTAATCCGGAAAAAGACACTGTAATTTACTGGTTAAAAGATGTTGATATTGATACACTGGTTTTTAAAATTACTGACGATACACTTGTTTTAGATACCGTTGAAATTGCTATTGTTAAACCTGACAGGGGAAAACGATTAAAAAAAGGAAAGGAAAAACCACAAAAAATCCAGATAAAGTCAAATGTAAAAGCAAATGTTTTAGATATTAATATGCCTCTGAACATTAAATTTACATATCCTGTGATAAATTATGATTTTTCTAAAGTCTTGCTTGTTGAAGGTGAAGACACAATTGTTTCTCCGCAAATAACATTTAAGGATTCAATAAAAAGAGAGGCGCAAATATCACGCCAATGGAGCGAAAACACCAATTATCAATTATTTATTCCTGATTCGGTTTTTACTGATTTGCAAAATTATAGTAATGATACTACTATAATTAATTTTCGAACCAAAATGCTTACCGATTATGGGATCCTTTTCCTGAATATCAAAATTGATAATCCGAATAAGCATTACATTATTCAATTATTAAATGAAAATGAAGATGTATTAAACGAAAGATTTATTACGGAAAATCAGCTTATCAAATACGAATACCTGAATCCCGGCAAATATTTGATAAAAGCAATACTTGACACAAATAATAATGGCAGATGGGATACAGGAGATTATATAAATAATATTCAGCCCGAAAAAACCTATTATTTCCCAACCGATATTAATATACGTGCAAATTGGGATATTGAGGAAGAATGGGAGCTACAATAGAGTTTTATAATAAGATTTAATAATCACTACACCTGTTAATACAATCAATAATTTCGGACAAAGCCATATTTTTTATTGAATATAATATTTTTTTTCCATCCCGCTTTGAAACAAGAAGACCGTTAGTTTTTAATATATTCAAATGATGAGATGCAGAAGCTTGTTCAATACTTAGCTTTGTGTAAATTTTTGT
>CAZREZ010000128.1:0-8048 GCA_964599115.1 uncultured Bacteroidales bacterium | reverse complement strand
ATATGGATGGATGACAAGCACCAAGTTTTGTTATTTGAAATTTGTTATCCAGACGGACAAGTTTTGGTGCTTCATTTATGAAAATCTTTGACTTTATGGACAAGCACTAATTAATATAAAAAAAATGCCCAGAAAAATTCATATAATTATTTTTATTTATATCCCGTTAATTTTTCTTATTAGCAGTTGTAATAAGAAAAAGATAAATTATTGGGAAAACGGAAATAAAAAATCGGAAATACTATACAAAAAAGGAAAGATTGATGGTAAAGCTGTTTGGTGGTATGAAAACGGAAAAAAACAATTGGAATCAAATTATAAAGATAATATTTTAAATGGTTTGACAATCAGGTGGTTTGATAACGGAGTAAAACAATCCGAGGCTAATTACTTAAACAATATGCTAAACGGAACTTCATCAGAATGGTATATATCAGGAAAAAAAATATTAGAGGAAAACTATGTTAATGACACTTTGCATGGCAGTTATAAAGAATGGCATCCTGTTGGTGCACTTCAGATTGAAGGTTCATATTATAAGGGCAAGTTTGACGGATTATGGTATTATTATGATTTAAATGCTAAGGTTATAGGTTCTGCAAATTTTCATAAAGGAACAGGCAAACAAAAAGCATGGTACTCAAACGGGCAACTTAAAAGAGAAATTAATTATGTTAATAACGTAAAAGATGGCAAAGAGCGATGGTGGTATGTTGACGGAAGCCTGCAAAAAGTGATCATTTATGAATTTGGTGAAGTAATTTCAGAAGAATCTTATTAATATATAGAAATCCGTATGGATCTTAAAAAAATAACCTTAGTAGCAAGCGTCAGTCATGACCGCATCACCGCTATCGGTTTTATAATAAGAGTTTTTTCCTGTTTTCCGCTTTGAGACATCCGAAACACAAATATTTATAAAGGATTTTTTTATACTAAAACGAATACATACGTACTAACTTCGTGTCGTAAACTTTACAATATTCTTATTAACTAACTGAAGGATTTGGTGTTGTTTGTTTCTTTATCTGTTTGCATTAATGTTCAATATCAGTTTAATTGTTCTTTTGGCTTGAATCATTAAACTTTATTTAAATGAGGGGGATAAATAAGTAAATGAAGAAATAATATTCAGTTTCTCAATCTCACATCAATATATCCTTCCTTGAAATAATAACAAGCTTCATCGCATTTGTCGGAAGTATGTTTGAGCTTTAATTTATCACCATCCACAGCGAAAATAGTTTTATCGCCATCTTTATATTCTGCTGTAACGGAATAATATTGGTCAGGCTTAACATCAACCCGGAAATCGCTTGAATAAGCTGTATCTATCCAATCGAGATTTCCTTCTTCGAAATTGCCAATATAGATTTTCAATGGTACGTAAGGATTTTGACTGTTAATGGTCACTGTTATGTTCAGGGGTCCCCATTCGGGTTTGTCCTGGTAACATTCTGAGCAATCTATTTCACTCAGGTCAAGCGGCTTCTGCCTTTCGCAGCCGCTATTAAAGATAAGGAGTTGCAATGTTAACAGAAATAGTATTATTTTTCTTTTTTTCATCGTCATTAAAATATGGTTTAAAGTTGAGTCCACTCCGAAAAATCATTTATTCGCCACTAAGACACGAAGTCCCTAAGGTACACTAAGTATAACATATTAAATTTAAACCATTTGTGTATCTTTGAGTCTTAGAGTCATAGTGGTATTTTTTTAATTTTTGATTTTTCGGAGTAGACTCATTGTTCAATATTCAATAGTCAATATCTACAACTCCGGCTCCTTCTTTAATTTTATTTTATCCTTTGCTATGTTAATAATAAATCCCACTGACAGATTAATCCTGTGTGGTGAAACCTTTGTGTTTTTTAGTTTTATATATTCATAATTCAATTTTAAGCTGAGTTTTTTATAATTCCAAAAAAAACCTGCTTCAGGAACTACCAGGAAGCGGTTTTCGGGTTTTTTGTTTGAACCCCGGAAATTACCGTAAGTATAAACGCCGTTAACTCCAATAACAATTCCACCGTAATTGTTCCGGAATGATCTTTGCAGAACAAAAAGTTTATCCAAACCAAGATTCGCACACGATCGTTTTTCCCAGAACTGGTAAAATGTTTTTTCATCCACTTCGTATAGCACGCTTCTTACCCATGGTCGTGTTTTATATCCCAATTGAAGTTGCAATCCGTATTTTGATTCGTTTAGGCATATATTTCCGCCCGTCATAAAATCATTTATATTCCCGTTAAAATCAGCTCTTATCAATAGTTTGTCAATCCTGGGTTTTGGATTTTTATTTGCTCCGTATTCAGCAAGTAATTGCCTGTAATGTTTCCCGCCGAATTCCATGGCAATAGACATTTGATTTCTTGCTTTCGAGATTGAGTGGTTGGCATTTGCTCCGCTATCGAGCAGGAGTCTGGCAATTTCATAATGCCTGTTGATGATGGCTAAAGAAAGCGCAGTTAAATTATTTTCATTTTTTGTTTCGATATTAGCTCCTTTATGGATCAAATAATCCACGTGTTGGGGGTAACCGTTTTGTGCTGCTACCATTAAGGGAGTAAATCCATTATTATCTGCTGTATCAATGCTTGCACCGTAATTAAGAAGCAGTTCGGTAATTTCAATGTTATTGTAATAAACTGCATACTGCAGAGCCGTATTACCATGTAAATCCTTTTGATTCATATTAGCGCCGTAAAATATCAGGACATCAGTTAGTACAACATTATTAAAAGCGGCGGTATACATAAGGGGTGTTATCTGGTCCGGATTTTTCGTATTTACATCAGCGCCGTTCAGTATCAAAGTGTCGGCAACCATAATATGTCCGGCAATACAAGCCCCCAGGAGTGCACTCACCTGATTATAGGGTAAGGCATTTACAATGGCTCCGCTGTCAATAAGAATTTCAACAGTCCTGAGGTGTCCGTTTTGTGCAGCATACATCAATGGAGTAACCCCATCATAAGTTTTTGTGTTTACATCCGTACCTATTTCCAGTAGGGCTATTACTTTGGAGGTGTCTCCTTGGCTAGCTGCCATGAGTAGTTCGAAATCAGGGTCGGAAATTTTGTAAGTGGTATCGGGAAGGATAAGGAGATTTGTATCCTGGGCAATGCTGATGTTCGAAAAGAGCAATACAAAAAGTAATAGTATAAATTTGTTATAAGAAATAGCCATTTAGTCGCTGTTTGAATGCGTTGCTAAATTAACAAAAAAGAATTTAGAATTTAGAATTTAGATTTTAGAATTTAGATTTTCTAATTTCCAATCTATATCTTCTTATAATTTTTATGTCGTCCGATTTCCAAACCGGTTGATTTTTCCAGATAATTAAGGAATCTTAGTCTGGGCGAGAGTTTTATTCCTTGGGTAGGATCAAAGTCGAAAGTCCAGTTTTGTTTGCTAATCCTTTCTTTCATAACCTCAGGATGTTCACCTTCAAATCGGGCAAGTGTATCTATTTTTGAATAATCAAATTCATTTGTTTGAGCAATATATTTTTCAACATAATCATCGTTATGCCAAAGTTTTTCAAAAGCTTCACGTTTAGCTTGCTGTGCTTTCGGATGTTTTACCCAGCCATAGTGATAAACAGTTGCATTTACAGGTTTAACTTTTAAGAGTTTATTGTTTTTTCTGAAACTCATCGCATCTTTCCATGAATGGATTTGTTTATCATTTCTGATAACACGTATTTGGTTATATAACCATTTTCTTGAATCGGCAATATAATCATGCGAACCGTAAAAATTAATATGTTTAAAAAGTAAACCCTCTACTTTTGTATTGTCCTTCCATTTTAACATTGCTTCCTTTATTGCCGGTATATCTTTTTCCGACATTACTTCATCTGCCTGGATATAGAATGCCCAATCACTATCGGGAGAGATGGCATCAAATGCTTTATCGGTTTCAACAGCCAGCACCTTTCCTCCTTCTCTTAAAGAATCATCCCAGATGCTCTCAATAATCCTGATCTTTTCTGAATCTATACTTTTAATCAATCCCAGTGTGTCATCCTCTGAATTACCTACTGCCACAATCATTTCATCGCAAACCGGAAGAATGGATTTTATTGCCTCAACGATCGGAAAATCAAATTTAATTCCGTTTCTGATAATTGTAAAGCCCGAAACTTTCATTTATTATTGATAAAAATTCCGGGCAAAGTTACAAAAAGATAATTTTGAATAATATTTTTTAGAAAAACAAATATTAATCTGTATCATAACCTGGTAAACAATACCTGCAGCCATTATAATTATGTTTAATGGCACGTGGGATTTCTTTGTAGGCAATTTTATTTTTGCTATTCATCTTTTTTACCCATTGGCAATTATTATTATGTAGTTCTTTTGTGTTTTTATTTGCTATAAATGGATGATCTCCCACAGCGAGTAATTGAGTAATACGACCCATTTCGAGGTTATCAACTAATTGTGCTACTGATATCTCATATCCTCCATCCGGTATTGAATCAGGCAAGATAAATTCCAGATTGGCTATACAATTATCGTTTGATTTCAATTTGATATTACGCAAATAAGATTTTCTTCCAGATAAGACACTATATTCAAAGTAAAGTGTTGATTCGTTAATTTTTGATAAACCATCAGTTGAAGCCTCAATACATAATCTTTTTAATATCTTCAAATTCACTTCCATACCTGTTGGTAAAGAACTCAGATCAATTTGAAGGTCTGAATAAATACTATTACCTGACCATCCTTGTATATGGAAATTAAGACTGTTAACTGAACCTGCAAACATATCTATTACATCAAAGTTTTTCCATGTTGCATTATTATTTCCCCTAATGAAGTTGTAAAAATCATTTATCGAAAGAATAGTGGCCGGGTCTGGTGCAGGATCATTACCGCTGTTTATCAATGCAATAAAACAATAATGTCCCTGAGCAGGAATATCACCTGAAGGCCAAACCACCGGACCAACAACTTTAACACTATTTGAAGGAACAGATGGGATAGTTATTTGATCAACAAGATTCCATGAAGCCGGAGTCGGAAAAGTTGAAGGGGGTGACCAATATACGCTGGCTGTTCCTCCGGTAGCATTATTTCCTCTGTTATGAACTCTGAGATAGATGTAATTGTTTTGTCCGAATTCCACCGGTTCACCAAGATTCGCCTGGCTAAGTGCTAAAGTAGTTCCCAAAACAGCTTCGGGATTTAGTAATTCCTGATTAAAAATTATTACATCAGGGCTGCATGAAATACCACCATCAATAAGAGGTTCACGGCCATGATCTTTAAGATTATCTCGTAAATATAAGTCATGAGCAGGATAACCAAGAAAAATATTATCTCCTGCCCCGGCAGGTGATTCAGCTTCTACCGGTGTATCCAAATAACCCCAATGTGCAACTACAACATCATCAGCGTAAGTATGTGCTTCAGCTGCAGAAATCCTTCCGTCAGTATTTGTATCAACCATCTGTGAAAGAGCGCCACCATCTGCATATTGACCGGTTACTGCAGCAATCCAATCCAATGCAAACGGGTCAAAATCTGCCCCTCCGTTAGAATTTCTGTCTTCTTCGCATGCTGCTGAAAAATGAGTCCATTTTGCAGTGCTGTTATCAATTACTGCATCTTCAAATCCACCGGAATGACATTGTTCCATCATCACCATTAATACTGCAAATTCAGGTAACTCAGCAAGTTTATTCCCAAAATCAGTGGAAGAATATTCATCCCATTCTATATTATTATAGGCACATAAACCGCTTATCGGGTATAATGGATCTGGTGGGCCATATCCATGATTATTAGTATGTATGAACAGAAAATCATCTTTTTTTAATTCTGTTTTCAGATCATCTAAGGCATTTTCAAGAGCAACACCTGTTCCTTCATCATCAACAGGCATCTGGTAAGCCGTATTATCTCCAGGCCAATTATTGACCGGTTTTGGGCCACCATTATAATTTAGTGTGCCATCATGATTTAAAACTGTGATCTTATTGGCATCAAAGCCGTAAATATCAATAAGGGTCCGGTAAAGAAATTCCATATCATTAACATGTCTGTTGTCTGACTCACCGGAAAACAATATAGCATACCTGTCTCCCCTGGCATTATTTAATGCATTTGTTATTGCCGGAATAGGTGAAGTAGAAAGTTTCCTGTCTTTTAACACATTTTTTCTTTTGACAGGAGTGTGAATATCTTCAAAACTTTCCGGATTTCTTATAAATTCTGCCGGAGGGAAGCTTGCTTTTATTCTATTATATATTTCTCCGGTTTCAGAGTCACATAAAATATGTTCACAGGGATGTGCCCAGTTTAAAGTTGGAGCCTCATCAATAAGAACAAAGGCTGTTTTTTTGGGGATGTCAATTTTTTGTAAACCTGCATTCATTTTAACTCCAGTATCTATTATATCATTTTTTAAATAAATATTGAAATCTTTCTGACAGTTCATTCTTTTCAAACCACTAAGAACTTCTTTCTTAATTTTATTTTTAATTTCATTTTTAATTTTCATTATTACCTCCTGTTTTAAGTTTGTTTAAATATTAATATACTTTTATTTTTAATAAATTCAGTATAAGTCTACTATTATTAGTTCCGAAAATTGATAAAAAGTAACCCCATACGAAGAAGAAAAATTGAATTTAAAATCAATCTAAATAATTATATAAAAAATCGGATTTTATATAAAAGGAATTATTTACAGAAAATATTATTTATAGAAAGTATTATTAGCGAATGTTAATCCAACTAATCGTAAACATTAAGATGCCTGTCATTAGAAGGTTTTGATCCATATCTTAAGAGCACTCTGTAGCTTTCCGGATAATCTTCATAAAAAACAGGAAACTGCTCATGAAACAGTTCGGTTTCAAATGTCTTGGAATCAATCAGAATATATATGCATGAATGCCCCCAGTTTAGGCGAGGTTGGAGATCTACAAATGCCAAATAGCTGGGGTTTTTTACTTCAATACTCCTTCTGCCAATATTGATAATATCTCCACTTTTGTATGGTTCATAATTTAAATAAATAATTGATTGATTTTTTTGCTCATTTGTCAAATGGTTCAGGATTATTTTAATTGTTTCTTCTTTATTAAGATTTTCCATTTTAAATGATTATTATTGATTTATGCAAATATAATAAATTAATTGTTGAAAAGCAAGCATGTAATTATTTATACTCAAGTTTTAATCCAACACCCACTTCTATAAGATTTATCACTTTCGATAATGCTATCTTTGAATTCAAATCAGTGCAATGACAAGCATGCACTTCATAGGGCTTCAATTTTTTCATGTATTCTAAGGTGCCTTGTAATTGTTCATTTGAAGGCTCAAGTAAATGAAATCCTCCTATTATATCTGTTATCCTATTTTCCTCACAAATCTTTTTTGCATATTCTATAATATTACAAATTCCTGAATGAGAACAACTTGTAATAATAATCAAACCTATTGATGACTTATAAACTAAAGCAGAATCATCTAATAAATAATCATCATTTTCAGAATTATTTTTCTCAATTTTACCAATTGGTATTTTAGCTTCAAAATCATATTTTCTTTCTATTTCTCCAAGAAAAACAAGCTTTTTTGTCAGCCATACAGGTTCTTTACTCAATTTAATATTGAAATGCTTAGATAACTTCACTTCTGAAATAATAGAACCAATTTCATTCAAACCATCAGTTTTTTTAGTATAAAATGTTAAAGGATGAGCTATGATGGTGGGCATCTTATGACTTAAGTTTTCTATTATTGCTTCTGTATAGAGTCTGATCAGAGGATCTAAACCCCAGGTATGATCGAGGTGTCCATGAGAAAGAACCACAAAATCTAAATTTAATAGATCAATATTTAGCTTTTGTGCATTTTTAATAAACACATCAGAATATCCTACATCGAATAAAATTTTTTTATCTTCATCTTCAATAAAATAAGATGCTCCTGGTTCACCGTAGAAATACCGGTCAATCAGAGTATTATTATCAACAAGGACTGTTAATTTCATTTTTATATTTTTTTGGTATTTAA
>CAZREZ010000127.1:0-8051 GCA_964599115.1 uncultured Bacteroidales bacterium | reverse complement strand
CAAAATCAATAAATAAATGGTCCTTTTTTATTATCTTTGCAAACATACGAGACAGACTGCCTTTATATGCAAGGCTGAGAGACCGAATAACATAGAAATTATCCGATTAGAAAAATTGAAAAAACAATATGAAAAAGATTGTAGGAAATATTTGTTTGATATTGGTAATATTAGCATTATTACAAACTAAAGTTGCTATTAGCCAAGTTTCATTTGATGAAGCAGAAAACCTGTTTTATAATTTAGATTTAAATAAAGCATCCAATGCTTATCTTTATGTATTCAATGATAGTAGCACAAATGTTGAATACAGAGCGTTATCAGGCCAAAAGCTTGCATATATTTCATGGCACTTCCATAATGATATAGATAAGGCCGGAAAATATGTTTTATACTCTCTTGAATCTCAAAGATATGAAGCGTATTTATACAGAGATTTAATTAATTACGAAACCGAAGCAAAAAACTTTGCCAAAGCAAAAGAGGTGTATCAACAGGCAATATCAAAGATTACATCTGAGAGTAAAATTAATTTAATAAATATTGCATATTCAAATATGGTTTTAAAAGAAACCATTGATAAAATTGAGAATAACCAAGAGATCGACACACTGATATTACTTGAAGCATCACAAAAAATTGAACAGGTAAACAAAGCGGAACCAGGCATGCTCCAACCTGCTAAAATTCAATTAGGTTTGGCATTACTCTCAAAAGACGGAAAAAAAGCAATGAATGCATGGAATTTATACTTTAATATTTCAGAAGGACATAAAGCCACAGGTTTATTGGCAAAACCACAAAACGAATTATTCAAGGTTCTAATAAACTGGCATAGAAATACATTAGACAAAAGGGAAATGGAAACACTCGTAATAAACCTCGCAAATTCACGGTTTTACGAATTTGCTTTTGTTATGAATTTGTATTTGTCGAAAAATTCGAAAACTGAGATTGCTGAAATTGAAGACATCATAAATTATTATACATTTTGCAGGCAAATAGAAAATCGGTTATTTAAGTATTACAAACTTATTGTTTTAGAAAACGACAATAAGATTAAAAAAGTTAAAAAAGACATAGAATCAGAACAAAAACAATTATGGAATGTACTCAATTGGGACGATAAAGCTCCTCGATATTCAAAAGAACGGTTTTATGATGAACTATATAAAAGATTTGGAACAAAAATATATGATGGAGTTTTTAACAACAAATATTTCTACATAGGTGGCCATACAATTATTGATAAAAGTCAAAAAGTTGAACAATTTAGTCATAGTGCAAATGTTCAGTTTGTTGTTTTGGATTTACGATTTTCAAATAACTATTGGGGTTGGTTTACCGGCTATTATGGCTTTGCCGGTTATGCAAACGACGTAATTATTGCACGATATAGAGAGCCTGCTGCATCAAATCCGATTTATTGTTGGAACAAACTAAACAATAAGGAATTATTGTCAAAATGGAAAGAAGAAATTATTAAGCTGAGTGCACAAGACGATTCTCTGTATTTAATAAACTCAAACACAAGATTATCAGGCCTATACGAAAGAATACGTCTAAATATTTATTCCGGAATATTGGATTCCTTAAAAGCAGCAGGTACTCAAAAAGATGATTTAAGAAAGCAGTTTATTTCCGTTTATAATGAAATTGAATATAAACATAATATAAATCACGAAGGCAGGCATGCAATAGATTTTAATATTTTATCAAAATGGAAGTTAATAAATAATGCCGAGCTTGAATTCAGAGCTACATTATCGCAAATTTATTTTTCGGAATATCCTTTGCTTGATATAAGATTTGAAATAAATAAAACAGCACACGGATTAGCTAACAAAAAACTTTTGAAGATTATATCTGATTGGATGGAACAAAACAAAGATAAAATAATAGGATTTGATAAAAATAGACCAGCACTTCCGCAATTAGATTTGATTACAAATAAACAATTAAGAGAAATTATTGAATCGGTTGAGCCTTTTTTGAATTGACAATTTAAAATTATTGTATATCAATTTAAAATACCATTCAATAAAAAAGGTTTTTTAATGTTTTTTTAACTTCTTTTACTTTGTTTAATAATTAAATAAAAGAAAAATTTAATTATTCCTTATTACTAATATTTTAATAATTTTCAGGAGTAGCAAGATATAGAAAAATTGATGAACACTAAAAAGACATAAGAGTATATAAAAAGCATTAAAACGCTTTTTATACTCACTGTAATATATTTAAGAATGAATAGACTTTTGCAAACAGAGTTTGGATTTCAGGAAGTTAAGATTAAGAAACTCAATGGTTACGACAATACAAATTATCTTATTAAAACCAATACAGCTAAGTATGTTTTTAAAACATACCGTTACAACAAGGCATTGCTGGCATTGGTTGAAGCTGAAAACGAAACACTGTTTTTTTTACAAGAACCTGAAAAGAATAAATTTCCGAAACCAATTCAATTTACAGATGGTTCTTTTGTTAAAACCCTTGAAATAGATGGTGACGAAACAATTTGCAGAATGCTCTCTTTTCTTGATGGCAAATTTTTAGGAGACATAACACATACTGAAAGTTTATTTCAATCATTCGGGGTTTTTCTTGCACAAATGGATATAAAACTTCAAAAGTATAATAACTATACCATTATGGCAAGGCAATGGGAATGGGGCATTCAATATCTAAATTTGAATAAAAAATACATCAATGATATTCCTAATGCCAAAGACCGAAATACGATAAGCTATTTCTTTCAGCAATTTGAAGAAATTGTTGTGCCGCTACTTCCAGAGCTAAGAAAGCAAATCATCCACAACGATGCCAATGAATGGAATGTGTTGGTTAGAAATGGGGATATTTCCGGTATTATTGATTTTGGAGATTTGGCTCTATCACCACTTATTAACGAATTAGCAGTTGCCATAACTTACGCTTGTTTCGACAAAGAAAACCCATTGGATTGGGCTTCAATTATTCTGAAATCATATCACAACAAATTGCCAATTGAAGAAAAAGAAATAAAAGTTTTGTATTATCTTATAGCAGCAAGGCTCTCAATAAGTATATGTAATTCAGCTCATTCAAGAAAAATAAATCCTGACAATAAATATGCATCGGTAAGTGAAAAATCAGCTTGGAAAATGCTTTACAGATGGCTTTGCATTAACCCCATAGCCGCAGAAAACCAGTTTAGTGCTGCTATTGGTCTGCCTGTTGAAAAACCACAAACCATAGTAGAAGTTGTAAAAAGAAGACATCAACATATCAGCCCCATATTGTCATTGAGTTATAACAAACCCATTTATATGTTTCGCTCAGCATTTCAATATATGTATGATGCATACGGTTATACTTTTTTAGATGCCTATAATAATATTCCGCACGTTGGGCATTCGCATCCAAAAGTCGTGGCCGCAGGACAAAAACAAATGGCAAAACTAAATACCAACACAAGGTATGTTTACGATTTGTTAGCTGACTATGCTGAGAAATTACTATCAAAATTTCCTGCCTCACTTAACAAAGTTTATTTTGTAAATTCGGGAAGTGCTGCAAGTGATTTAGCAATAAGAATAGCATACGCACATACCAGGCACAAGAAATTAATGGTAATGGAACACGGTTATCACGGACACACTCAAATTGCCACTGATATTAGCGACTATAAATTCAACAATCCCAAAGGACAAGGGCAAAAAGATTACATCTTAAAAACTCAAATTCCTGATACATATAGAGGTAAATACACAACTAACGATGGTAGTGCAGGTACAATGTATGCTAAGGAAGCCATTGAACAAATAGAGAGTTCAGATTTGCCTGTTGCAGCATTTATCAGTGAACCAATTTTAGGATGTGCGGGTCAGGTTCCTTTGGCTGATGGGTATTTAAAAGAAATATATCCTGCCATAAGAAAACAAGGTGGAGTTTGCATTAGCGATGAAGTTCAAACGGGCTTTGGTCGGTTGGGCAATTATTTTTGGGGGTTTGAAGCACAAAATGTTATGCCGGATATGGTAATTATCGGGAAACCAATGGCGAACGGACATCCTATGGGAGCAGTAATAACCACAAGCGAAATAGCCGAATCTTTTAGCAAAGGGGTTGAGTTTTTTAGTTCATTTGGCGGGAACCCTGTTTCGTGTGCTATTGGCTTATCAGTTTTAGAAATAATAGAAGAAGAAAAGTTGCAGGAGAATGCAAAAATTGCAGGTGGTTATTATAAGTCACTATTGTTAGAGCTTCAAAAAAAATATGATTGCATTGGTGATGTAAGGGGCTCCGGTTTATTTTTGGGAGTAGAAATAATTAAAGAAAAGAGCATTGAGCCTGATGTGGAATTAGCCCATCACATTAAAAACGAGCTTAGAAACAAAAATATACTTATTAGTACAGATGGACCTTATGATAGTGTGCTTAAAAGCAAGCCGGCATTATGTTTTACAAAAGAAAATGCAAAAAAAGTAGTAGATAATATTGATGAAGTATTAAAAACGTATTACAATAAAAATTATAGGACATTTGGCAGGTATAACAAAAAATAAAAATTATAGCAAAAAATAAAATACACGGTAAACGATGAAATGCCAAACGCACCATATTCAAACAGTTATATGAAGAGAAAGCATAAATACATTTACCTGATATTAGTTATTTGCTTTGCGGGAATAGCGTTATTCTTAACTTTTAACAGACACAGTAAATCCGGATATTTCAATTATCATAGTGAGATATGGGCGGATAAAGGAGGCTATTATGTTTACTTGCCAGCTGCTTTCAAATTCAAGTTTAATCCGGATAATTTTCCAGATTCCATTGATGATAAAACCGGGCATGGATTCACATTAGATTATGAAAATAAAAAGGTTCTGACTAAATATACATATGGAGTTGCCCTGCTTCAACTTCCTTTTTTTTTAATGGCAGATACTTTTGCGGAGACATTAAATTACAAAGCAAATGGCTTTTCACCTAATAATGGATTGTTCTTATATAGTCCGTTCTATTTTGTCATCATTGCATCCTTGATTTATATGATACGAAAAGGAATCAAAAATGGAGTATTTATATTGGTTTTATTTTTAGTAATATCTTATGTTTTTTCATCATGGTGGGATTGGGATGCTTTTTTTAAACTTGTTGTATTACCAACAAAATAGAAATACACTTTACTTGCAGAAATTCTTTCCAAACTAAACACTTGACTTTATAGACGGACTCTAAATAGTATTTCATTGAGAGTGAATCTAAAATACTTTATCTGATCCATGCTATAAATAAGGTGACTGAAAAGTAAAAATATTTTATTAGCGTTTTTAAGCACAATTATCTTTATTTAGATTACATTTGTACTAAATTGTAAAAACTACTATTTTTGAAATATTTAGCAATTATCCTTTCAATCATTGCACTGCCATTTTTAGGTTATTCACAACAAACCATCAATGGATCAATAACTCATGACGGTATGCAAAGAGATTATATTCTTTATATACCTGCAAATTATACCGGAACTTCATCAGTTCCATTAGTGTTAAATTTTCATGGATTAGGAAGTAATGCTAACGAACAAATGTGGTATGGCGATTTTCGTTCAATTTCTGATACTGCCGGTTTTCTCATTGTTCATCCGCAAGGAACATTATTTTATGGTATTACTCATTGGAATGTTGGAGGTTGGACTATAGGAAGTACCACAGATGATGTAGGATTTACAGATGCTTTGCTTGATTCGCTTGCCACTGATTACAGCATTGATTCAAGCAGGATATATTCTACGGGAATGTCTAATGGGGGTTTTATGAGTTTTCTTTTATCTTGTCAATTAAGTGAAAAAATTGCTGTGATTGCCTCTGTTACCGGGTCAATGACTCCGGAAACATTCAACAATAGTAATCCGCAACATCCAACTCCGATTCTACAAATACATGGTACTTCAGATAATACAGTTCCTTATAATGGCACTACATGGTCAAAGTCTATTGATGATGTGATACAATATTGGGTTGACTATAATAATTGCAACACAACACCTACAATTACGGCCTTACCGGATATTGATCCATATGATGGAAGTACTGTTGAGCATATTGTTTATGACGGAGGTGATAATAGTGTCGCAGTTGAACATTTTAAAGTAACAGGAGGTGGACATACATGGCCTGGATCTGCCTTTGGAGCTGCAGGCACAAATTATGATATCAACGCTTCCATAGAGATATGGAAGTTCTTTTCCAAATACGATATTAATGGATTAATCGGTACAATTGGTATTGAACAGTTAGGTGAAAACGATTTAAAGTTGACTATTTATCCCAATCCAACGAATTCATACATTAACATCGAAAGTAATTTTTCAGAGCCATTGGATTATGAGTTATTTTCTCCTTTAGGTAAACGAATTTCGAAAGGTGTTATCAGTTCAAATAATCAGCAGATTGATTTGTCTCATTTATCACCAAATATTTACTTTTTGAAGATTGGGATTAATACTTATAAAGTTTTGAAAACCGAATAGGTAAAAAACTACAAAACCAAAACTGGGACTCAATTTTATTAAATGAGTCAGAGATTTCAATTTACAATTATGAAACACAAATTTGGTCGTCGTTCGTTTATAAAGAAAGGCAGTGCATTAGGAGCTGCAACAGTTATTGGAAGTGCTTTATTGCCGGAATTTCTTTCTGGAATGACAAATCCCGAAAATATTGATATTTCAGTTGTACAAGGTTCAAATTATTTTAACAGCACTATTAAAGCTGTTGAAATGTTGGGAAGTATGGGGAAATTTGTACCTACAGGATCAAAAGTCGGATTACTGATAAACTCCGATTTTGAGAAACCCGGTGCTTATGTAAATTCGGATATAACTATTGCAGTTGTTAAAATGTGTTTTGATGCTGGAGCTAAAGAAGTTAATTGCTTACAATATGTCTATCCTGAATATTGGGAAAGAAGTCAGTTATTCGTAAATTATAAAGCTGATATTGACCGTTTAAAAAATAATGTAGCTAATACTGTTCCTGCAGAATTCACAGAAAAAGATTTTATTCTGAAAGAAAAGATTGATGGTGCAATCTCTTTAAAAGATGCTGAAATCATTAAAGCATTATTTGAATGTGATGTATTTATCAATAGTCCTATATCCAAACACCATTTTGGCACTTTTTATACAGGTGCATTAAAAAACATGATGGGTGTTTGTACACGTAAAACTAATATAACTTACCATTTGGGATCAGGTGTTCGTAATGACCCGGTTTACTTAGGACAATGTATTGCTGATATTAATCTAGCAAGAAAATCCGACCTTATTGTTGTTGATTCAACAGAATTTCTTGTCACCAATGGTCCCGGAGGTCCCGGTGATATTTCTAAACATGATAAAGTTGTTGCAGGTACTGATATAGTTGCAGTTGACGCATTATGCTGTAATTATCTGGGTTATAAACCCGAAGAAATTATTTCAATAAAAAAAGCTTATGATCTCGGACTTGGAGAAATTGATTATACAAGATTGAATGTTATAGAGATTAGTATCTAAATAAAAGTCAAAAAATGGAATATAATAATAGCAATCTGAAAATATCTGTTTTTGTTTTTTTTACATCAATATGTTTAGCCTTCTTTTTATTTATTCAAGGTTTTTCTCAATCTAAAAATGAATTTTATTATTTAATTAATATTGATAAATCAGGTGATTGGAAACTAAACGATACTGTAAAATCTTTTCAGGGTGATGAGCTGTTTTATCTGATTAACGGGGGTGCGGAACTTTATATTGAATACGGATTTGTTGAAGCTAAAGGAACAACTCCTGAAATAATTGAACTTCTCCCACATGAAAATCTTAATCAATTCGACAACTATAAAGAAGTAATAAATGGATATTCGGTAACCGACAGAAATCAAAATCATATATATTTTGAACTATACAAGAATTTTATTTTTACTATCTTTGATAAAAATAATTCAGATGTTGATTTAATTGTTAATTCAATAAAGGAAAATATAAATACCACTTTTAAGAAATAAATTTTTTATTT
>CAZREZ010000126.1:0-8070 GCA_964599115.1 uncultured Bacteroidales bacterium | reverse complement strand
GAAGTAATAAGCGATATTGAAAACGAAGAACTATTGATTTCAGTAAAAAAACAGGTTAATGAAATGATGACGGAATTCCCGATGTTTGCCTGGTAGATAATAATATTAAGATTAAAAACTGAAAACAAAAATATATCCTACGTCCTTAACATTTGAACCAAACTATTTCTATCAAGGATTTTAATCTCTTTCCTTTTAATTTCTATCAAGCCTTCATCTTTCATTTCGCCAAGAGCCCTTGCCAATGACGGACGGGTAACTCCAAAATATTCTGCCAGTTGTTCCTGAGTTTTGTCAATTAAAAAGTACTGTTTTCCTTCATTTATTCTTTCTAAGGCTAAAATGTAGTTTGCCAGTTTTCCTTTAATATTTTTTAATGATAAAAATTTTAATTTCTTAGTTACAAGTACAAATCTGTTTGAAGTAATATTTAAATAATTTTCTAATATTTTTTTGTTTAATTTGAATAATTGCAATAAATCATTTTTATAGATAATTAAAATTTTAGTCTTTGTGTTTGTTACAATGTTTACCAGCAGATTATTTTCGTCTGCAAACAAAAATGCTTCTGCAAAAGTATCAGGTGCATTAATATCTTCTATTTTAATAACTTTTCCTTTAAGATCAACAATTTCGCCCCTTACGCTTCCTTCTATTAAAATATATAAATTTATACATTCATCACCACTGTATGCAATAACTGTTTCTGGTTCGTAAGTTTTAATCTGATGATGTACAAGATTTAAAATATGAGCTGCTTCACCCGGGTTTATTCCTTTAAAGATTGGTGTTTCTGAAATTTTCGAATACATGTTAATTAAATATTAATATTCTTCAAAATTATAAAATAATTGCTTATTTATAACTATAAAAATTTATGTAACAATTGATTATATTTGTCGTCAAATTACTAATAAATAAAACAATTGCTCTATGCTCAAAAATATCTTTAAAACTGCTTTCAGGTTTTTGATTAAAAATAAAGAATTTTCGTTTATAAATATTCTCGGCTTATCAATTGGGATAGCTATAAGTATCATTGGTATGTTATATGTAATTAATGAGTTCAGTTACGATAGATTTAATAAAAATGCCGATAGAATTTATCGCTTTGCAGTTGATGCCCTCTCGGGAAATACTGCAATTTACCAAACTTATACTCCGGCTGCTTTGCCCAGAGCACTTTATGATGAATTTCCTGAAATAGAATAAATTACAAGAATTGCAACCTTTGATGCACAAAATTTCAGATATGGTGATAAAGTCTTTCTCGAAAATAATGTTTTTGTTGTTGATTCTACATTCTTTGAGATTTTTACTCTTCCGGTAGTAAAAGGAATGGATTCAAAATTATTGTATGAGCCATATACGGCAGTAATAACCAAAAGTACAGCCAAAAAATATTTTGGGACAGATGATCCGATAAATAAAGTTATCAGAAACGATACTACTAATTTTAAGGTAATTGCCGTGATCGAGGATGTACCCGAAAATTCACATTTTCATTTTAACATTGCTCTTGCCTTAACAAGTTATGATGGCTTTTATAATAATCCGGCATGGTTTGCGAATAGTTTCAGGAATTATTTTTTATTAAACGAAAACTACGATTATAAATATTTGGAAGCAAAATTGCCTGATTTTACAAATAAATATCTTTTTAATGGGAATTATGAAGATGCAACATCGCGAGGAAGTAAATGGGAATATTATCTTCAACCACTTCTTTCAATTCATCTTAACTCTGATATTAGAGGTGAATTTGAAGCAAATGGAAGAAAGGAATATGTTTACATTTTTCTTATCGTCTCAATATTTATTCTTTTAATTGCCTGTATAAATTTCATCAACCTTGCAACTGTAGCTGCCGCAAAACGATTAAAAGAAGTAGGAGTGAAAAAAACAATTGGAGTAAATAAAAATGATCTTTTTAAACAATTTCTAAGTGAATCTATAGTAACCAGTTTTATTTCACTTATTGTTGCTTTATTTTTTGTAGAATTAATTTTAGTGCTTTTGCATGATTACGAAGGTATAAAAATGTCAATGCATTATTTTGATAATTTTTTCACAATTCCGACTTTAATAATTCTTGGATTATTTATAGGATTTCTTTCCGGCTTTTACCCGGCAATGGTAATGTCGTCGTTCAAGCCGATTTTCGCTTTGAAAAATCAACTTCAAAAAGGGAGTAAATCACCCTGGCTCAGAAACATTCTTGTAACTTTTCAATTTGTGGCCTCAATTGTTTTAATAATTGGAACCTTTGTTATTTATAATCAATTGCAATTATTACAAAAAGAAAATTTGGGTTTTGATAAAGAAAGAGTGATAGTAATAAAAAACCCATCTGCTTTGGATAACAGTCAAAAATCATTTAAAAATGATCTTGAGAAGCTTTCTTTCGTAAATAGTGCTTCTTATTCATTTCGATTGCCTGGTGAAAAATTCCCTAACCTTGGTTTTGGTGCTGAAAATTTAAAAGAAGGTTTTTCCCTAAACCTTTCAGCTTGTGATGAAAATTTTAATGATGTAATGAAGTTTGAGATACAAAACGGGCGTTTCTTTTCAAAAGAATTTGGAACCGATACTGCTGCCATTATTATTAATGAAGCAGCCGCAAAGTTGCTTGCTTATGATGATCCGATTGGAAAAAAACTTAACACATGGGGTAATCCACCTATTTACTTTAATGTTATTGGGGTTATTAAAGATATTCATTATGAGTCTAAACACCAAAAAGTTCACCCAATGGCTTTTGTTAATATAAATTCATCCCTTGGAGTTGATCCGGGAAATATTACTGTTCGCATAATTCCTGGTGATTACAGTACTATGATTGGGCAATTAGACGACTTATGGAATAAATATTCTTCTGATATTCCGTTCGAATATTCGTTTTTTGATAATGATTACAATCAACTTTATCAAAATGAAATTAATACAAGAAAATTATTTTTTGCTTTTTCATTTTTGGCAGTCTTCATTGCCTGCCTTGGATTATTAGGACTTGCTTCATTTCTGGTGCAACAAAAAACCAAAGAAATCGGGATAAGAAAAACTTTTGGCGCTTCACCATTATTAATTACCATACAATTGACCAAAAAATTTATTCAGTGGGTTATTATTGCAAATATAATTGCCTGGCCATTAGCCTGGTATTTTTTCAATTCATGGTTAAATAATTTTTCATACAGATGTGATATTGAATGGTGGTATTTTGTAGTTGCAGCAATAATCTCATTATTTATTGCTTTGATTACTGTTAGTTATCAGACAATAAAAG
Source organism: uncultured Bacteroidales bacterium (assembly GCA_964599115.1). Taxonomy (GTDB): domain Bacteria; phylum Bacteroidota; class Bacteroidia; order Bacteroidales; family JADFUO01; genus JADFUO01. Next base: position 4,784 of record CAZREZ010000126.1, on the reverse strand, counting down.
CTTCAAAAGCAAATCCTATTGATTCTTTGCATCATGAGTAATAACTCTTGAAAAAAAGCAACAATGATGTAGTATGATATTCTCAGGCAACGCCCAAAGCAGTTGAGCTATTTTTTAATTAATCAGAATGTTTTACTGTTTTAAATAATCTTATATATTTTCTAAGATAAAAGCTTTCCTTAAAATTATTAAAACCATATTCTTTTAGAATTGCTTTCCAGTCTCTTTCAATTAAGTCGAAATAAAAATCAGGTTTGTAACATAGGTTACAATCTCTTATTCTGCAACACTATATTTTTGTAAAATAAATTTAAAATCTATATTAGCATGAAGAGAAATATTATAAAAATTGACGAAGAATTATGTGATGGTTGTGGGTTGTGTATTCCGAATTGTCAAGAAGGAGCTTTGCAAATAATTGATAAAAAAGCATGTTTAGTAAGTGATTTGATGTGCGACGGTCTTGGCGATTGTATCGGTCATTGTCCGCAAGGTGCAATAACAATAGAACAACGAGAAGCTGAGCCTTACGATGAAATTGCTGTAATAAAGGAAATGGTTAAAAAAGGCAGAAATGTTGTAATTAGTCATTTACTACATCTAAAAGAACATAATGAAATGGAATTTTTTCAACAGGGTGTTCAGTACCTTGAACAAAACATAAATTCATTGAAATTTGATCCTGATAATGTGAAATATTACGTTCAAAATAATATTAAACCTGAAATTTTAATTAAAAAAGAAAAAAATATGGTTGAAGAAAGTACTTGTAGTGGTGGGTGCCCGGGTTCGATGCCGGTTGATTTTAATATTAATATAGAACAAATGAATAAAGCAGCTTTACCAAAAACGAAACAACCGATATTTGCATCAGAGCTAAGGCATTGGCCCGTTCAAATGCACTTAATTAATCCCGAAACTTCGTATTTTAAAAATTCCGATTTGCTGCTTGCAGCCGATTGTGTTGCTTTTTCAATGGGTGATTTTCACCAAAATTACTTGAAGGGAAAAACTCTGGTAATTGCATGCCCCAAACTTGATTCAGGTATTGAAACTTATATAGCCAAAATAAAAAGTCTGATTGACGATGCAAAAATTAACACAATAACAGTGATGATGATGGAAGTGCCTTGTTGCGGTGGATTATTACAAATTGTTAAAACCGCCACTTCGCAAGCAAAAAGAAAAGTGCCGGTTAAAGCTATAATAATAGGAATTAAAGGAGAAATATTGTCGAAAGAATGGATATGAAGGAAGGCTGAGGCTGAGGAAAAGAAATATAAGCAACTGGTATAGAGATTTTAGAGAAATACCTGTAAGTTAGCAGGAAAAAGGATATTTTCCTTATAAGTAAAAAACCTTAGCATCATCCTCAGCCTATTTTATATACAAGTCAATAATTTAAAATTTCAATAAATTCATTAAATATAAACTAATAAAAAATATAATTATGAGTATGTTTTGTTATCAATGTCAGGAAACAGCCAAAGGAACCGGTTGTATAATAAAAGGAGTTTGTGGCAAAAGCGAAGATGTTTCGAATTTGCTTGATTTATTAATTTACACTTCAAAAGGTATTTCAATCTGTTGCGAAAATGCTGAAATTGAAGATGCCGAAGTTAATGATTTTGTTGTTGATGCTCTTTTTACATCAATAACAAATGTTAATTTTGACAAATACGTAATTTCCGAAAAAATTAAAAAAGGTCTGAAGTTGAGAGATAGAGTAAAATCTCAATGTAAAAACCCTGAATGTGCCTGTAAATTACATGATGCAGGAAACTGGACAGCCGGCACAATTGAAGAATTTGAGAAAAAAGCCGAAACTATCGGTGTTCTTTCTACGGAAAATGAAGATGTTCGTTCATTAAGAGAATTGTTGATTTACGGACTCAAAGGTATGGCTGCATATCTTCATCATGCTATGGCTCTCGGATACAATGATAAGAGTATTCATAAATTCATAAAAAAAGCCTTGTCATCAACTCTAAACGACAATCTTTCTGTTGATGAACTTGTTGCACTTGTTTTGGAATGCGGAAAATATTCTGTTGATACAATGGCGCTGTTAGACAAAGCAAATACCGAATCTTACGGTAATCCTGAAATTTCAGAAGTAAATATCGGTGTTGGAAAAAATCCGGGAATCCTTATCAGCGGACACGACCTGAAAGATATGGAAGAACTCCTGAAACAAACCGAAGGAACAGGTGTTGATGTTTATACTCATGGAGAAATGTTGCCTGCAAATTATTATCCGGATCTTAAAAAGTATGACCATTTTATCGGAAATTACGGTAACTCATGGTGGCAGCAAAATAAGGAATTTGATTCTTTCAACGGACCGATTTTGATGACAACAAATTGTCTTGTCCCGCCAAAAGAATCTTATAAAGCCCGTGTTTACACAACCGGTTCCGTAGGATTTGAAGGTGTAACTCACATCACAGACAGGGAAGAAGGTAAAGCAAAAGATTATTCTCAAATTATTGAACATGCTAAAAAATGTGAGGCTCCGATAGAAATTGAAACAGGAAAAATTGTTGGCGGATTTGCTCACAATCAGGTTATGCAATTGGCAGATAAAATTGTAGATGCAGTTAAATCGGGAGCAATCAAAAAATTCTTTGTAATGGCTGGTTGCGATGGTCGTCATAAAAAAAGAAATTATTTTACCGAGTTTGCTGAAAAACTTCCGAAAGATACGGTTATTCTTACAGCCGGATGTGCCAAGTATCGTTACAATAAACTTAATCTTGGCGATATTGGCGGTATTCCGAGGGTTTTAGATGCAGGGCAATGCAATGATTCTTATTCGTTATCAGTTATTGCTCTTAAACTTAAAGAAGTACTTGAGCTTAATGATATTAATGATTTACCGATTGCTTATAATATTGCATGGTACGAACAAAAAGCAGTAACTGTTTTATTAGCATTGCTTTATCTTGGCGTAAAAAATATTCATCTCGGACCGACATTACCTGCATTTTTATCACCGAATGTAGCAAAAGTTTTGATTGATAAATTCGGTATAGCTGGAATTGGTGAAGTTGATGATGATATTAATATGTTTATGGCTTAAATATTATTCAAATTAATAAAAAAACAGAAAACCATATATATTTTTAATATATTACATAATTTTGCGATCAAATTAATGTATTTTAGGTTTTATGTTTAAAAAAATCTCAAAATATTTAACACCACCAAGGAATTGGAAAATGCCAGTAATTCTTATTCTGGGAATATTCACAGGTTTAATAGCCTATTCTGTTTACGTGTCAAAAGCATGGTCGTATCTGTCTGAAGACCCGAAAGCTTGCATAAATTGTCATATTATGGCAACCCAATATGCTACATGGAATCATAGTTCACACAGAGAGGTAGCCAATTGTAACGATTGTCATGTTCCGCATGATAATTACTTGGAAAAATACTATTTTAAAGCCAAGGATGGCCTTAATCATGCCACATTATTTACCATGAGAGCTGAAAGACAAGTGATCTTTATTGGTAACGAAGGCAAAGAAGTAGTAAAAGAAAATTGTATCAGATGTCATACAAATCTATTCGATCAATCGAAATTAATTTCACAAACAAAAGGTAACTATCAGGTTCATAATACAGATAGAAAATGTTGGGAATGTCATAGAGAAATCCCTCATGGTAGGATCAGTAGTTTATCCAGTGTGCCAAATGCAAAGGTTCCTGTACCGGAAAGTCCGGTACCGAAATGGTTAAAACAATTAATAAAAAAATAATTATTGGATTATGAAGTCAATTAACGAAAAAGTGAAACGCAGACTCTGGTTAAACTGGGTGTTATTTTTAGGTACTATGGTAATAGTATTTCTTTTAGGGTTACTTGCATCTTCAATCATGGAAAGAAGAGCTGAGGCTGTATTTGTTTATACGCCACAAGTAGAGCTTTCAGATTGGGAACCTAGAAATGAAGTTTGGGGTAAGAATTTCCCAAGAGAATTTGAATCTTATTATCAAACCGAAGACACTACTTTCAGATCAAAGTACAATGGTAATGCTATGATTGATATGCTGGAAGTAGATCCCCGATTGGTTGTTCTTTGGGCTGGATACGGATTTTCAAAGGATTACAATCAGGGCAGAGGTCATTATTATGCAATTACAGATATTCAGAATACATTAAGAACCGGCGGTCCAACCGGAAAAGATGATGGTCCTATGCCAACTACCTGCTGGACATGTAAAAGTCCTGATGTTCCAAGAGTAATGAAAAACGAAGGAGTTGCAGAATTTTATTCGGGAAAATGGGCACGATTAGGCTCAGAAATTGTCAATCCAATCGGTTGTGCTGATTGTCACGATCCTGAAGATATGAGTCTTCGTATTACCAGGCCAGCTCTTGTCGAAGCTTTCGAAAGACAAGGAAAAGACATTACAGAAGCAACACATCAGGAAATGAGATCGTTAGTTTGTGCGCAATGTCATGTTGAATATTATTTCAATAAAAATATGTTTGAAGGTAGCGACTATCTAGCTTATCCATGGGATAAAGGTATGACCTGCGAAGATGCCGAAGCTTATTATGATGAAATTGGTTTCAAAGATTGGACTCATAAATTAAGTAAGGCGCCTATGCTAAAAGCACAACATCCGGGCTATGAGATTTATTTAACAGGAGTACATGCCGATAGAGGTGTTTCCTGTGCTGATTGTCACATGCCTTATAGAAGTGAAGGTGGTGTAAAATATTCCGATCATAAAATTCAAAGTCCTCTCAATAATGTTGCTAATACTTGCCAGGT
>CAZREZ010000125.1:0-8071 GCA_964599115.1 uncultured Bacteroidales bacterium | reverse complement strand
TATTGAACGACTCTGACCTCCAGAAAGATAATTTGGTTGTTAAAGGAGCAAAAGTTAATGAAGGTGTCGGACTGCTTGAGGCCCCACGGGGAACTTTGTTCCACCATTACAAAGTTAATGAAAACGATCAGATAACAATGGCAAACCTTATTGTTTCAACAACAAATAATAATGAGCCAATGAATATTGCTGTTAAATGTGTGGCAGACAGCATGATTGCCGGTAAAAAAGAAATTACCGAGGGAATGCTGAATGCTGTTGAGGTTGCTATAAGGGCTTATGACCCTTGTCTTAGCTGTGCTACTCACGCTTTAGGTAAAATGCCTCTGGAAGTTTCATTATACGATTCAAACAATAATCTTATTGATAAAAAAAGAACCTAAACCCACAATGAAAGTTTTACTTTACGGTTACGGTAACCCAGGAAGACAAGATGATGGTTTGGGAAATGAGTTTATTAACCGTATTAAAGAATGGGTTAATAAAGAAAGCTTGGAAGGTTTTGAATTTGACAGTAATTACCAGCTCAATATTGAAGATGCACATGCTATCTCCGATAAAGATATGGTAATTTTTGTTGATGCCTCAATAGAAGATATTCCTGATTTCTGTATTTCAAAAGTTACCGAATCATCAAAAATGTCTTTTACAACACACTCTGCGTCCCCCGGTTATGTTTTAGACTTGTGTAAAAAACTCTATGATAAGTCGCCTGTTACATTATTACTTCATATAAAAGGATATGAATGGAATTTTAAAGAAGAACTGACAAAAAAAGCTGAAGAGAATCTTGAAAAAGCAATAGATTATTTTAAGGAAAAACTAAAAAATCACGATGTTTTAACAGGGCTGTTCAATTCTAATTTATAGTTCGGAATTTAAGAATACAACTTGTTACTAAATATTTTATATTGCTGCAAATACACGAATATTTATTCTACAACTCCCAAAATACTATTGCTATTCCACTCAATAAAATTGTTGCGCCTGCAATTGCATGAGTGTATTTTTCCAATTTCCCAAATGGTAGTATGTTTATGCCATATGAAGCAAGGAATACTACTATCAGCATAGTGCTAATTGTAATAACAGTAAAAATCAATGTTACAATTATTAATCCCCCGATACTGTTTTGTGCAGACGGATACATTAAAATCGGTATCAGAGGCTCACATGGACCTAAAACAAATATTGTAAATAAAATCCATGGTGTTATATTTTTATTATGAGTATGATCATGTTCATTTTCATGTTTATGGGAATGTAGGTGAATATTGCCATTGGCATGCGCATGCATGTGTTTATGTGGTTTGTTTTGAAATACTCTCCAAAGTCCGAAGATAAAATATCCCAATCCGAAAATTATAAATGCCCATGCAGCAATTCCCCCTCTTATACTTTCAATATCCACAATCTTTGATAGGCCAATTCCTAAAGCAACACCTATAATGCCTAATACGACAGAACTTCCGACATGGCCAAGTCCGCAAAAAAATGTTATCCATAATGTTTTTACTATTGACCATTTCCTGGCTTTTGACATTATAATAAAAGGTAGGTAATGATCAGGTCCTAATAAAGTATGAAAAAAAGCAATTGAAGCAGATGTTGCTATTAGTATTGATAATTCGCCTGACATAATTTTTGAAATTAATAAGCTATTCTTTTTTTAGGATATTAATCACTGTTTCAATTATTTCGAGAGCATTGGGGCTTTTTATTATAACTTCATCTGCGCCTGCATCCAAAGCTCTTTTTCTGGCTGTCATTGATTTATATATTTTATTATAATTTGTTAAATAATCTGTTCTTCTAAATATGATAGAAATCAGTTATTTATTTATTTCAAACATCAATCATCCTGAACTCAGTTGGTTCGGGGACTCCTTTAAAATCTTCAATATACTTTTTTGAAATTTTATCAAAACAAGTATTTTTTCGTTCTCCATATAAATTATAATAATCAGCTTTTATTTTATTGTAAAATTTTTCACTCATTACAATCCTGTTAGCTTTTGCCTTTGACATTAATCGGGCAGTTAAATCAATATCCTGTCCATAATAATCATTAGCTCCTTTAAAAAAAGTAATATTGTAAACTTCTGTGCAATAATGAATCGAAACCTTACAGTTAAGAAATACATCTTTAATTGGGTAATTTTTAATATTATCAATGGTAGCATAAATCTCTTCCAGCAAAGCAAAATAATCGTTATATGTTGATTTTGTCTTTAAATCTTCATCAGGAATATAAAGCATTATTTCATCTCCTATCCCTTTAACAACATTATTGGGAAAGTCATTCAAAAAAGAAATAAAGTTAAAAGTGTTGTTTAGTTTTTTGCCCCATTCTGCTAAACTTGTGTTATATTTTATATCTGTTGAATTGATAATATCTATAAAAAAACATGTGCCGGGGTATTTTGACAGTGAGCTAAGAACTTCTCTTATTTCTTTAGAGTTGGGATTTTTAAAATTTATGAATGTTACCATAATTTATTTATTTAGATTTGAAAACCAATATTCCATAACTCTTCTTTTTGAATTTATATATAATTTTTCTCAAGCATTTCAGCAGTTGAAACATCAATTTGTTCTTTTCGCCTGATTTCGTCAAACAAAGATAAAAGATCGTTTACTTTTAATCTTTTTTTATCATCACCTTCAAAATCATAAACAATTTTACCGTTATGCATCATTAAAATCCTGTTGCCCATATTAACAGCCTGTTGCATAGAGTGTGTGACCATAAGTGTTGTGAGATTATCATTTTCAACAACTTCTTCGGTTAGCTGAATAACTTTGTTTGCTGTTTTGGGGTCTAATGCAGCAGTATGTTCATCAAGCAATAATAGCTTGGGTTTCTGCCATGATGCCATTAACAAAGTAAGTGCCTGACGTTGTCCACCTGATAATTTTCCCATAGGATTTTCAAGCCTGTCTTCCAATTTCATATTTAATGGTTTAACCCTTTTTTGAAATTCCTTTAGTACACTTTTTGGAATTGCCCATCCAAGTCCCCTGGCCTGTCCTCTTTTGGATGCTAATGTTAGGTTTTCGGCTATAGTCATGTCGGGAGCTGTTCCTGTGAAAGGATTTTGAAAAACTCTTCCGAGATATTTAGCTCTTTTGTATTCAGGAAATTTTGTAATATCCATCCCATCCAAAATAATTTTTCCTAAGTCAGGAATGAATGTTCCGGCTACTGCATTTAATAAAGAGGATTTGCCCGATCCATTTGTTCCTACTATAACAACAAAACTCCCTTCTTCAACTTCGCAGCTTACACCCTGAAGTGCTTTTACCTGGTTTGCTGTGCCCGGATTAAAAGTTTTGTAAATATTTGTGATTTTTAACATATTTCTTTTCTCTTAAACTTATTTAATATACCTGGCATTATCAGTGCAATAAATACAAATAATGCCGTGATAATTTTCAGATCGTTAGGATTCATTCCCCAGCGAAGAGCAATAGCTACAAGCAATCTGAAAAGTATTGATCCCATAATAGCTCCGGTTATAAGCAATCCTAAACTTTTTTTGCTTAATAATGCCTCGCCTATAATTACACTTGCCAAACCCCAGACAACCATACCTATTCCCATCTGTACATCTGCAAATCCTTGATACTGAGCTAAAAATGCACCTGATAATGCAATTAAACCATTTGATATTGCCAGTCCCAGTGTTATCATTAAATTTGTATTAACTCCCAGTGCTTTGATCATTTGTTGATTATCGCCGGTAGCTCTCATTGCTGTCCCGAGGTTGGTTTTAAAAAACAGGTATATTATTATGCTTATTAAAATTATTGTGATCAAAATAAATAACAATACGTAAATATCTTTTTCTGATGCAGTCCAGCCCAAAATATTTATTGATTCAATATTGGGAGTGATAAAATCGGCAAATTGTTCAAAATAAGTTATCAGGGTGATATCGGATAGCAGAGGTACATTACTTCTGCCCATAACATGAAGATTAACAGAATATAATGCTGTCATGACAAGTATTCCTGCCAGTAAGCCATTTATCTTAAATTTAGTATGTAGCAAACCTGTAATTCCACCGGCTAAAAATCCTCCTACAAATGCAAGTATAGTTGCTATTAAAGGATGAACGTTATACATAATCAATGAAGCTGCAATAGCTGCTCCGAGTGTAATTGAACCTTCGGTAGTAAGGTCAGGAAATTTGAATATCCTGAAACTGATAAATGACCCTATTGCCAGTAATGAAAGTATTAATCCGATTGTTATTGAGCCAATTAATAATGTCATTATTTTCCTCTTTTAAGCTTTTATTAATTCACTAACCTTTCCTATCCAACATGTTCCATTGATAAATTCACTTTCGCCCACTCCTATTATTTCCCTGTTGTCATTAATTAAATGAATTATATTTTGAATTTTATCCACTTCAAATAGCGATCTTATAGTTTTTGACAAATCAATATTTTCTTTTTTAATAGGATGATAATAAAATATTGCAGAATGAAAATGTCCATAAATTTCTTTTCCGGTTGATAACTGCCTTGTAAATGTTTTCAGGTTTTTATCAATTTTATTAGAAGCTAATCCTATTGTTATTGATAACATTTTATTAAACTCGGGTTCGGTTGTATAATTTATTTTGTTCCTTATATCAGGAAATTGAAATGGCGAACTGCCTTTACTGTTATCAATTGGCGATTTATTAATTGATGCACCTACAATCCCCGATATTTCAGCTATCATAACCATTAGAAAAGTATCGTACTCTGTAATTTGATTTATTGCATCTATAATTTCACTAAAAGTTATACTTTGATTTTTATCAACAGTGTTAAATCGTATAAGATTATTAAATTTCCCGTCAAATATTAGTCCGTACAGCAATTTTATTTCAGGTAAAAGCTTTCCTGTTTTAATAATATAATCAGGTTTGTTTGTACCATCAGTTGGCATATATGCTACAGCATTACCTAATCCGATAAATTCACCAAACCTGTTTTTACAATCTTCAAAACCTGTACCAATAGCTCCAAGACCTATCCCAAATTTATTTTCAAAAAACACCTCATTTCGAATATCCTCTTCTGAAAACCCTGAATCTTTTAATAGCTCAGGATTTCCTAATATTTTACACTTAATGGAAGTATTTATATTTAACTCCGAATATGTATATTTAGTTTTATTTATTTTAAATTCCTTTTCCTGTTCTTTTTTATCAAAAAAATCAATTTTTACAGGTTTTGTAAACATTTCAGTTAACCCAACCATTTCCAAAACCGATTTAACATTTTCTGATAATTCCGTGATTATAAAAGTACCGTGAATACTTTTTAACTGTTTGTAAAACTTTACGAATATTCTTACTCCTGCTGAGCTTATATAATTTACATTTTTTAAGTTAAGTGAGATATAATATTGACCGGCACGTATTTCATCATCAATAAAATCGCTCAAGTAATTTGCCCAGTATGCATCAATTCTGCCATTTAAATATAATTCAAGGATATTATCCCTGATTTTTTTTCTTATATCAAGTTTATCTATCATTTATTTTAATATAATATTTTATCAGCCGATTTAATAACATTTCCACTAATATTTATTCCGTAAAACTTTGCTGCATCAAGGTTAATAATAACATTTGTTTTACTTACAAATTCAAAAGGTATATCTTTTGGATTTTCACCCTTAAATATTTTATTTGCCAGATTAACCGCATCAACTCCTGCCTGATAATAATCTCTTGCTACTACAGCAATAGCACCATCATTAGCTTGTTTGCTAACAAATCCAAAAAATGGAATATTAGTTTTTTTTGATATTTTTAAAATTGTTGGATAAGATGAAGAAGTAAGATTATCAATAATCTGGCAGATTGCATCCAAATCGTTTGATATTAATGATTTTGTAGCATCAGTAACTTCAGAGCTTGAATTTACAGGAACAACTATCAGCTTCAATCCATATTGATTTGCATATTTTTCAAGTTCATCTTTATTATTTACTGAATTTATTTCTCCTGGTGTAAATAATGTACCTATAGTTTTAGCATCGGGAAGTATTTGTTTTAATAATTTTATCATCCCCTCAAAATCACCTAAAGTTGAGATTCCTGTAAAGTTGGGTAAATGTTCGGTAAAGCTTTTACCTGCACCTGCGATTATAGGATCTGCAACAACTGAAAAAACAACAGGTGTATTTTTAATCTTTTTCGCTACTGTTTGCAGCGTTGGCGTTGATGTTACAAAAACAAGGTCATAGTTTTCGGTTATTGTTGCATCAACTATCAAGTTAAGTGTGCTGATGTCAGCCTGTGCATTTCGTACTGTCAGTTCAAAGTCAATTTCAGGTTGTAAACCTAAACTGACCAAAGCATCAATAATTCCTTTATGAGACTGCTCGGAAATTGGTGAATCATTGTATTGGATTAATGTCAGATTCAGCTTTTTAGTAAGTTTAAGTTTTTCGGAATTAGTATTAACAAAATTAAAAATATCATCAGGAACCTTTATTCCTAATTTTTCAGTTTTTTCAATATTAATTTCAATATTTTCCTCAACAATATTTTCTATCGGAATATTTTCAGTATTTTCACCGAGCAAAACCCGAGCAACCATAGGAGCAGTCTTATATCCTGTATGATACCAGCCGATTCCAATAGCTGCTGTTGCACCCTTTTCAACAAATTCAATATCATTAACTATTAAAGGTATTTTTGATCTATCCGAATTTTTAAGGATTCCCTCAAATGCCTGTAAAGAAGTGTTATCGCCGGTTATCCATAACGCTTGTATATTTCTTGAAGTTATCACTTGAGCAGCCTGAAAAACTTCATTAGCATTCGTAACGGTAATTTCCTTTAGCTTAATCCCTTTTTGTTTAAATAATTCCCTTGCAACACTCATAACTTTTCTTGAATTAGCCTCTGATGAATTATAAATCGTTCCTACGGATTTGATGCCTGGCAATAATTTCTCAATAAAATTTATGGTTTGTTCAATTGCAGGAAAAGAACATACACCGGTAATATTAGGCAAATGATCAGTATAACTTTTACAGGCTCCTGCAGCAATTGGGTCGTAACAATATGTGAAGACAACATTTTTATTTTTAATTGCAGCACACGCTCCTGTTAAACACGGTGTTGTCATTGTCATAATAAGATCAACATCCTTATTATCCATATTTTGTAATACAGGCTGTATATTACTTATTTCTCCGTTAGTGTGAGAAAATATAATTTGCAGATTGCTGTCTTTTACAAAACCGATTTCTTTAAGCCCAGTGAATAATCCTTTAAATAAAATGTCAAGTGAAATATCAGGAGCAAAATAAACAATTCCGATCTTATATGTTTTACCAGGTGCTGCAAAAAATTCGGTTTTATGTTTTATATCTGAAAATCTGTTTTCTTTTTTTTGCTTATTACGATTATTTAAATTTGAAAAAAGCAATATTGCGGCAATAATAACAATTAATAATATTCCTTTATATAAGTTTTTTATGTAATCAAACATTTTTTAATCCTAATTAAAATGTAAAATTAACTATTAAATTTATTTTATTACTTTTATATTGTTATTTTTGTCATTAAATATTACAAACTTGAGAAAGACCAGAATATATTTCGTAATTATTATTTTTTGTTTTATTTGCTTCCCCTCCTTAGCAATATCTCAACAAACATCTGATAAAACAAAAAGCAAGATCGACAGTCTTGAAAGAATACTTGGAAGATCGAAAGAAGATACAAATAAAGTAAATATTCTGAATCAACTATCTTATGAATTAAATTATACAAATGCTGGAAGTGCCGAAGAATATGCCCTACAAGCATTAGCAATAGGTGAAAAATTGAATTTCAATAAAGGAATAATTCAGGCGTATAATAATTTAGGGATTATTTACAAGAATATTGGCAAATTTGTTCTCGCAATAGAAAATTGTCAAAAATCAATTGAAATATCCAAAAATATTAGTGATAGTTCCAGCATAGCCGGAGCTTCAAATACAATTGGTACAGTAAATTATTATTTGGGAAATTATTCCGAAGCTTTAATTTGGTATCAGAAAGCATTA